>JBDKGH010000059.1:0-2574 GCA_039798265.1 Bacteroidota bacterium
GTGAACTTCATAAAACCATATGGCTTTGTATTCGCAGCATCCAAAGTTTCATAAACGCTGATACCAAGGGCATTTGTGATTTGCGCAAATTCATTAACGAGGGCGATATTTACCTGACGGAATGTATTCTCAAAAAGTTTTGCAGCTTCGGCAACCTCAGGCGAAGAAACTTCTACCAATTTGTCACAAAACTTCGAGTAAAAGTCTCGAGTTTTTTGTGAGGCCGCCGGTGTTAACCCCGAATACAGTCGAGGTGTATTTTTTTGATTAAAGTCACCACGACCTGGATCAACACGTTCGGGTGATATCGCATATTCATGTTCGTGTCGCTGGCTTGAATATCTCTCAATCGCAGGCTTTATGTAATTCCTGAGGGTCCCAGGAAAAGATGTTGATTCATTAATTACCAACACTGACTTTTTAACGTTCTCAGCAACAGTCTTGCAAGCCGCATCGATAAAGGTTAAATCTGGTTTGCGGTCAACGCTCAAAGGGGTTGGTACTGCGATGATCACAACATCAGCATCAGAAATGTCTGACCCTTTTGTAGTTGCAGAATAGCTTCCTTTGCTAATCCATTTCTTAAGCGTTGATCCTTCAACGCCCTCTACATGCGAAATTCCGCGATTGAGCTGATCAACAATTTTTTGATTTTTGTCAAAGCCGATAACTTCAAAAAACTCTCCTGCAAATGCAGAAATTGTTAGTCCCACATAGCCCTGCCCAATGATTGAAACTTTCATTGATTTGAAGTCACATCTGGATTTTTTGGGTCTAACCGCTTCATGTTGGATAGTGCCTCAATTTTTTCTGTTTTTGTGGATTGAGGAAGTAAATAAAGTTGATGCCATGCCTCAAAATAGTCTGCATTGAATTTCACCGCTAGAAGAGCATACTTGTGTGCTAATTCTGGAAAGTTGCTATTTTGAAACAAACTCACTGCCTGTGCGTATCGGTATGAACTCGAAGGATTGAATGGACCATCAACCAGGGCCATCTCTATTTTCGTTAGTGACCTTGATTTGGTTGCATGAAACCAATTTGAATCAGCCAAAAGGGGAGGAAGGGCAATGATAAGACCGAGGATAAAACCAACTCCCGCGACCAGTTGGGTAGAGAGAGCGCCCTGATTCTTAGATTTCTTACTCTGGCCAGATTTTACTTTAGCTTCATGGGCGTCAAGTGATTCTACTTTCGTACTCTTTTCGTATCCGATCAACAGTCCGGTGAAGAGCCATCCCCATATCGCTAATCCAATTTGATTTATGCTGATAACCGATTGAACTTGGTAGCAAATCCAGACTGAAGTCAATGCAACAAACACTCGATCAAATTCGTTCCTCCGGAAAGTGACTTTCGCAATCGAGACGATGCCGAGTATAAGTACCATTAAATAGCTTATCAAAAGCGGGTAACCACCCGATGCAAAAAAATCCATTAAAACATTGTGCGCAACATTTGATATTACTTGTATTCCTGGGGTGTCAATCAATGCAATAGGTGGACGCGCCCTTCTATACCAATCACCGTAAGTATCAAGGCCGATTCCAGTAAATGGGTGTGTACTTCCCATATCCCATGCTGCGCGCCAATAACTTCCTCGGAAAGAAACGGATCTCTTGTATACAAAATCTAGAGGTCCCTTTTGAAGCGTTCCCAAAATAGCTGTAACTCCAAAAATGGTTGTAATGGCAATATACAAATAAGAATAGAGCGAGCTTTTTGCATAAGATCTCACAAGGTAAAAACCAACAATGACAACTCCAAGGGCTGTAACGACGAGACCCTGAATCGCACGAGACTTATAGATCTCATAGAACGCAACTAGAGAGCTGAGACTAAGAAAAATTCTAAGGAGGGTGGGCGTCTTGCCTGAAACTATTAATGCCAAGGAAGCTGCGATGAACATACCTAAAAACGCAGATATAAAGTCCGGATTCCCAAATAGGCCCAAAATTTCACCATATGGGTTATTCCAAGGAATAAAGTCCCCAATTACCAGTACCCAAGCGCAGTAAATTACATTGATCATGCCGGCTGCAAGCAAGCCATATATTGCCTTGAGAAATGAACCATTTTCATTTAGGAGCAGTGCAGAAATCAATATAACCGAAAAAAGAGCATAGGTAAGGAGACCATTGTTTCTACCAAAAGTTCCAAAATAGTTTTGGGCGAATGGTGCTCGGCTTGAAAGTGTAGAAAGCCATAGAAAGCAGTTGAAAATAACGACTAGCCCTAAAACAGGCTTGAAATCAAGAATGAGTGTTTTGTATCCAAAAACCAACGCCGTCGCAAGAGCGGCAAGCGAAACTCCTCCGAGAACGAAAAGCTTTGTAACGTTAACCGGGTCTGAAGTAGTTGAAGTCAACATAAATATAGTGACAGCAAATGACCCAACTGATAGGTAAGTAGCTAGCTTCTTTTCAATAACGTCTTGAATCATGCACCAATCCTAACTATAGAAAGGCCGAATCCCGGCTCCCCCGAAGGGGAACCGGGATTCGGTTCTGATCTTTTCAGTTAAAGGGGGCTAATTAAGCCTTGACCTTCTTCTGGATCTTGATGACTAGGTTA
>JBDKGH010000060.1:0-17765 GCA_039798265.1 Bacteroidota bacterium
TTCCCTGATTGATAACGGTACAGTCCATCGCTACTGCCTAACCATAAAGCACCGTCTTTCGTTGTAATACTCGTCCAAATACGGTTATTCGAAGCAATTTCCTTTTGCAGTGCCCACGTTATTGTGTCCTCGCGCATCACACTCACGCCCCTATCAAACGTTGAAAACCAAATGGCTCCATCTTGTTGTTTCGTAATACTCATTACGGCATTACTCGACAATCCTTGACGATTTGTATATGTACTGAATGTTCGGCCGGTAAACCGCAGTAAACCGCTGCCATAAGTGGCTAGCCAACAATTGCCTTCTCGATCAAAAAGCAAGTCGCGTATTTCTGGAGTAGGAAGCCCTTGTGATTCGGTGTACTCTTCTACAGCTCCATTTGTTAGGTGAAAAAACCCGAAACGCGAGCCGGCCCATACCTCGTTGTTTTGATCCAACTCAATACTTGTAATGGTTGCGCCTACGAGCGATTCGTGAAGAACGGGCTGTGCTTCTTTTCCTTTTTTGAAGGTAAGAATTCCCTCTCCTTTCGTAGCTAACCAATAGGTTCCACTGCGATCTTGACGGGCATCAAACAAAGATGTTTCTTCGTTCGTTGGCTGAAAAAAAAGAACATAATCTACTCCCCTTTTTTCATAAATCGCCTCTTTTGTAACCGCCATGAGCGCTCCATCTTGATTGAAGAAAAAAGACTTGATGTGTTCTTTTGCTAAGGCTGTTTCACCATAAAATATGCGCCCATTTTGATACTTGAACAGTCCTTGATCCGTGCCTATCCACAACGCTCCATTGGTATCTTGAATTATGCTATTGGTAACAGCTTCGGCATACTCTTCATTGAATTTAATACTCTTCACACCAATGGCGTTCAATAAAGAAAATCCACCGACCGAGCCAATAGCAATCGTGCCATCTTGCAACTCAATAATGCAGTTCGATTGATTATTAATCAAGCCTTGGTCTCGATCGTAATTGATAAACGATCGCCCATCAAATCGCGATACTCCACCCAGCGTTCCGGCCCAGATATATCCTCTTGAATCTTGATACAGTGTGCGCACTTGCGATTGCACCAAGCCTTCTTTTAATGAGTATTGTATAAAAGAATACTGCTGGGCAGTGAGCACTTTTCCTACGAGTAGAAAAAGAAAAAAGAGGTGATATGAAATACGATTACTTCGCACGCTTAGCCCATGTGTTCTAGTTTGTCCAAAAACTCTTGCAGTTTTCTTCGAGCCACTGGCACCTGTTTTCCATCGCTCAACACAGCTATATTTCCATCTGTGCGGTTAAACTCTTTGAGGTGATGGGCAATGTTGATGATATGCGATTTGTGCACCCGAAAAAACATGTTTGGGTCGAGTTTATCCTCGAAAGCTTTAATGCTTTTACTGCTCACGTATTTTTTACCCCCTACACAATAGAGTGTTGTGTAATTTTCATCGGCTTCTAGGTGAATGATGTCTGTGTTTTTCACTACAGCGAGTCCATCGCGCGTTGGGATAACGGTTTTTTCGACGCTGTTGGTGAGTGCTATTTCTTGAAGAATTTTGGTGATTCTATCTTCCGAAAAAATGGTGGATTTTTTTTCCTCTAAAACTTTTGCTGCTTTTTGTACGGCCTTTTTAAGCTCGTCGATATCAATCGGTTTTTCAAGATAATCGATTGCGCTCTCTTTGATGGCTTTCAGCGCGTACTCGCGAAAAGCAGTGGTGAAGATCACCTGAAATGATCGCCCTTCTAGAGATTGAAGAAAAGAAAAGCCATCTTCACCGGGCATCATAATATCTAAAAAAACGAGATCTGGATTTACTTCATCCACAAGCTTACGAGCGTCTTTTGCACTCGCGGCCATACCTACCACGTTTACTTCTTCGCAAAAATCATCGATGATCATCTTTAAATTTTCGCGAGCAAATTCTTCATCATCTATAATAATAGCATTCAGTTTTCGGCTCATAAGTCATCTATTGCTCGCTAAATATACACTGAGAGCCCATTTCAAATAGAAGAAAAAAAAGAGATAGATAAACCTGTCTGAGGCGCAGTCAAAGCAATCCTGTATATTCGTGCCAAGAATGGAAATGACAAATAAACCAAGAGTAGGCGTTTTAGGTGGCGGAAGTTGGGCCACCGCTCTCGTTAAGTTGCTCTGCAACAACGCGGAAACCGTTCATTGGTGGATGCGCAGTGCTGGGGCTATTCAGCATATTCAACAGTACGGTCACAACCCGCATTACATCCAAAGTATTGAATTTGATCGTGATCAAATTCGTGTTACTGACGATCTGCAATCGGTGATTGATAATTGCGATTATATTGTTGTTGCTATTCCATCTGCCTTTTTGCACGAAACCTTTGAACAATACAAGCCAACAGGCTTAGATAAAAAGGTTTTATTCTCGGCCATTAAAGGTATAATTAATGAATTTGACAGTATTCCAGCCCGCTATTTTCACAAGCAGTTGGGAACTCCCTACGAAAATATCGGCTTGATTTGTGGCCCATGTCACGCTGAAGAAGTGGCTTTAGAAAAATTATCGTACCTCACCATCGGGTGCCATGATTTAGAAAAAGCGGAAATAATGAGCAAGATGCTCGCTTGCCGTTATATAAAAACAACCACTACCGAAGACGTATTTGGCACCGAGTTGGCCGCTATTCTGAAAAACGTTTATGCTGTTGCCGCTGGTATGTGCCACGGCCTAGGTTATGGAGATAATTTTCAAGCGGTACTTATTTCCTGCGCAATCCGCGAAATCGAACGCTTTCTGGATTCCGTTCACGAGGTGCATCGTGATGTGAAATCGTCCGCCTATTTGGGCGACTTGCTCGTAACAGCTTATTCTCCCTACTCGCGCAACCGTACATTCGGTACTATGGTAGGTAAAGGATATAGCGTAAAATGGGCTACCATTGAAATGAATATGGTGGCCGAAGGTTATTATGCCGCCCGCGGAATACATGCCATCAATCAAATCTATAAAGCCGATATCCCCATTGCCGATGCGGTCTATCGTATTCTATACGAGAAGATTTCACCGACTGTGGAAATGAGGATTTTAACAGACAAGCTCAGTTAAAATTTAAATCTTGATATTCTTATCGGCTGATTTGATTTACATTCGCCCTCGAAAAACCATTAATAAAAACCAAAACACAATGAAAAACCTCTTCAAATTTTTGCTCGTTGTAGCTCTTTCTTCTACTGTATTGACATCTTGTAAAGAAGACGATCCATGTGAAGGTGTATCTTGCTTGAATGGTGGTACTTGCGTAGACGGCAATTGCGACTGTGATGCTGGCTTCGAAGGAACTGACTGTGGTACTCAAATGCGTACTAAATTCATCGCTTCTTACGCTGTTTCTGAAGCTTGCACTAGCGGTAACTACACTTACGATATGACTATCTCTACATCAGCTACTAGCGCATCTAGCGTTATCATCGATAACTTCGGTGGTGTAGGTATCTCTGCTACTGGTACTGTGAACGGTAAAACGTTGACTATTCCTAATGCAACTTCTGACGTAGGTGGTGTATCTGTAACTTACCAAGGTTCAGGTCAAATCAATGGTAACATCCTTACCATGAGCTACTCATTGACTTACAATGGTACTACTGACCCATGTACTTCAACTTGCACTAAGCAATAATTTTTTGCGAAAGCATAATTGAGTTCATCTCAAATAAAAAAGTCCCGGTTTCCAACCGGGACTTTTTGTTTTTTCACCTTTTCTCTATTTGATTTTGTAATAGGTTTCCTGATCCGTGGTGTAGAAATAACTATTGACCATGTTTTTTTCGAAAAACGCCTTTAGTTCCTCAGACGATGCGAACTGCTCTCGGATGTAGGTAGTTACCGGGTAAATCGTCGTTTTATACTCTCCATCCTTTTCTATTTTGTAAAAATAATAGGTGGCATAATCACCCGTTTCTTTCACATTAATAAACATAGCGCCACCAACGAGGGTAATGTGGCCTTCATAATTCGAAACCGTTCCATCATAACCATCGGTTTTTTCTATAGCCATGGTGGTCTCAGATGTTTTGGTAATCTTCACCTTATTCCCATTCTCTCCTGAAACCTCCCAAATACCCAATAAAGCATCTGGAACCTTTATTCCCGTAGTACTCAATGGTAAATCATTGTTGTAAGGACAGCCCATAAGAACGAAGGCTAGCATCCATACGGCAGCAAGTTGTAGTAAGTTTTTAGTTTTCATTGTGTGTGTGATTAGAAATCAAAGATGAAGCTTTAAACAATCTTTTTCCTAGGGTTTCTACCCTATATTTTGTAATGTTTCAGCAACTTTCCACCCTCTTTTTTTGTCTATCTTTTCGCCATGGTTGTCAGGATCTTATCTTTTGTCATCGTTCTATTGGCTTGCGTTGGTGCGCAGGGTCAGTTGGCCTTGACCGAAAATAAGGGCCAATGGCCTGATCAAGTAAGGTTCCGTGCAGAGCTAGGGGCCGGTCAGTTTTGGGTGGAGAACAACGGTTTTAAACTACAACTCGTAGATCCCGAGGTACTCAAAAGTCTTCATCGCGGCGGAGCCAACAGCGCTCAACCTGATCTGTATAAAGAACATCGACTATATACTCGATTTGTCAATGGAAATGCCCAATCTTTCCATGGAGAAAAACCGTATTCACATCCAACTCATTTCTATTTGGGAGAAAAACGTGTAAGCAATGCTCAAACGTTTCAATCTGTGAACGGCGAAAACACGTGGCCGGGAATCGATGTTCATTATTACCAAAAAGGCAATCACCTCAAGTACGACTTCATTGTTCACCCCAACGGAAATGCTGCTTCCATAGCTATGGAACTTGATGGCGCTGAAAATCTATCTCTGAGAAAGGGCGATTTAGTTATACCCACTTCAGTAGGCGAACTCATCCAAAAAGCTCCCTACAGCTATCAAATTATTCAAGGGAAATTCAAAGAAGTACGGTGCGAATATGTCCTTCACAATGGTGTTGTTTCTCTTGATCTCGGAAATTATGATCACGATTATGACCTCATCATTGATCCCGAACTCATTTTTGCTTCCTACAGCGGAAGCTCAGGAAATAATTTTGGATTCACCGCTTGCTATGATAGCGAGGGCAACCTGATTTCAGGTTCGGTTGTGTTCAATACGGGCTATCCTATTAGCGCCGGTGCTTTTCAAAGCAATTTCAACTCGGCCGCCTCAGGCGTTACCACTACCGACTGTGCTATTAGTAAATTTTCAGCCGATGGCACACAGTTGCTTTTTTCTACCTACCTCGGTGGAAGCGCTATGGAAACTCCACACAGTATTATCGTAGACAGTAACGATAACATCATTGTAATGGGCGTAACGGGAAGCAGTAATTTTCCTACTAGCCCTGGTTGCTTTCAGAACAACCATACAGGTGGTTCACCACTTATCATGACTAATTTTTTTGTCGGTGGTCACAATAACGGATGTGATTTTTTTGTCACAAAATTCAATTCTAACGGTAACTTTTTAGCCAGTACTTACCTCGGCCTCGAGAGTCAAGATGGTCTGAACTATGCCAATCAGCTATTCTATAATTACGGGGATGCTTTTCGTGGTGAAGTGAACGTGGATGCCAATGACAACATTTATGTAGCGAGTGTTACCCGTGGACCATTCCCAGAAACGACCACACCGCAAGATGATTTCGGCGGCGGCAACAGCGATGGGGTTGTGTTTGAATTTAACCCTAATCTATCGGATCTTATATGGTCCACATTCATCGGCGGAAGTGACGACGATGCGTGCTACTCTGTGCAGTTCGCAGATGACGGAACCATTCTCGTATGTGGCGGCACAAAAAGCGCAGACTTCCCGCACGCCGTTGGTGGTAACGACAATACTTTCGGCGGTGAGGTCGATGGCTTCATTCTCCGAATTGATCCGGTTTCACGACTCATTTTATCTGGAACCTTCGTAGGAACCAACGAGTATGATCAATGCTACTTTTTACAAACAGATTTAGCTGGGAATATTTATGTGCTCGGCCAAACAGAAGGTGTAATGCCCGTAACAGCCGGATGCTATGGCGTGGCGAATAGCGGGCAATTCATCAGAAAATACTCTTCCAACCTTTTGGGCCTGCTTTGGTCAACGGTTATTGGAACAGGCAGTGGAGAAGTAGATATTTCACCTACTGCATTTTTGGTCAACGATTGCGATCACATCTATTTTGCCGGTTGGGGCGGACAAACCAATATAGTTGCTGTGCAAGCTTATAATGGATACGCCGAATTTAGCACAACCATTGGCCTACCTATTACGGGCAACGCTTTTCAAGCCAATACCGATGGTAGTGATTTTTATTTATGCCTGCTTAATCCCGATGCGGCAAGCTTGCTCTACGCCACATTCTTTGGCGGAAGCGAAAGCGCCGAACACGTAGATGGTGGTACATCACGGTTTAATAAAAATGGTTCTGTCTATCATGCCGTATGCGCCGGTTGTCAAAACAACGACGACTTCCCTACCACGCCAAATGCATGGTCCAACACTAACAACAGCTCAGGTTGTAACCTCGGCGTTTTTAAATTTGACCTCGCTCATATCAATGCCACCTTGAGTGTTGGTGGCCCTCCTATTATTTGCGAGGACGTTTCCACCCTTTTCGAAAACAACAGCCAAGGTGCCAACCAATTTCAATGGACATTTGGCGATGGCGCTACGAGCACCCTCGAAGAACCCTCACACACCTACGCAAACCCAGGAACCTATAATGTTCAGTTAATTGCAATTGACGAATCCGAATGTCTTCAATCGGACACCATGAACTTAACCGTTGAAGTTCTACCGGGCGTAAACCCAACGGTCGTTCAGCCTGGCTTGTTGTGCTACGGCGATAATGTTACTCTTCAAGCGACTGGAAGTCCTGCCTTATACTGGCTTACCGACGCCACTCTTTCAGACACTACCATTCCCAATCCCATCGCCAATCCCACTGAAGATAACACCTACTATGTAGTAGATGTAAATGATTGCGATGCTGATACCTTGCCTGTTTTTGTTGATGTCTATTTACCCACTGTTACGGCTATTGAAGATCAATCCATTTGTGTCGGACAGTCTGCTACTTTGCAAGTTTCTGCATTGAACAGTGTTGCATTTGAGTGGACACCCAACGCAACAGTTGCCAATCCTAATGCTGGATTAACCTCTGCCAATCCAACAGAAACAACCATCTATTATGTAGAAGTAACCACTAGCGAGGGCTGCACCAATGTAGACTCCATGACCGTTTTTGTTTCTTCTGATTTTCCTGGAGGAAATGTCTATCCCCAAGACACGATTTGTTTTGGCTCTTCTGCGCAGTTATTGGCAGAAGAAGGCACCTCATGGCTTTGGTCTCCCAGCGAAACACTTAGTGATGCCACCATTCAAAACCCCTTGGCAAGCCCCTTGCTAACGACCACCTATGATGTGTTTATCGAAAATGGTTGTGGCTCTGGTACGTCCAGTGTAACGGTTGTAGTAGTGACGCCCGAGGCAATCGCCAGTGGCGGAGGACTCATCTGCCAGGGTCAATATATACCTGCATTTGCAAGCGGACTCAACACCTACACATGGGCACCTTCTTCCGTTGCCTTTCCTGCTTATGGCGATACCGTGCAGTTGAGCCCTGCCGCTAGCATGTATGTCATTGTTTCTGGTCTTGATCAAAATGGATGTTATGATGAAGATTCCGTCTATGTTGAAGTGCTTCCTGCGCCCCTTGCTAATGCTGGAGCTGATTTATACTTTGATTTCCCTGGTCAAGTGCAACTAAACGGAGAAGCTTTTGGTAATGCATTTTTCTGGTCGCCCGCAGAATATTTATCATGCACCGACTGTGAAGACCCCATTTCAAATAGCCCCAACATCATTTATTATACGATAACGGTAACCGATGAATTGGGTTGTCAAAGTTCTGATTCGGTTATGGTAAAACCCTATTTTCCTATTTGGGTCCCCAATACCATTACGCCCAATAATGATGGAATCAACGATGTGTTTTTTGCCGTAGGCAATCGCCTCGATGGTTATGAGCTCAACATCTTTGACCGTTGGGGAAATCGAATATTTCACTCTGTTGACCCTACTGAAGTTTGGGACGGAGGACTCAGCGGATACTACGTGCAAAACGATGCGTATATCTGGACTATCGAATACGACACCATTGATCGGAGAGAAAAGCTCATTGGGCATGTGAATGTGATTCGTTGATAAGCGTTACATTTGACACCCAAACAACTTTTTACATGGCCTATCAAAACATTCTTCTCCAAGAGGAAAACAATATTCTTACCATCACTATCAATCGCCCTGATCAGTTAAATGCCCTGAACAAGCAAACGATTGAAGAACTCAACAAAGCTCTTTCTTTAGCAGATGTCAACCCTTCTGTTCGAGTAATCATCATTACTGGATCAGGTGAAAAAGCATTTGTGGCTGGGGCAGACATCAAAGAGTTTGCAGCTTTCAGCATCGAAGAAGGTAGAACGCTCAGCCGCGCTGGTCATAAATTGCTTTTTGACTTTGTAGAAAACATGAGTAAGCCCGTCATTGCTGCCGTTAATGGTTTTGCATTGGGCGGTGGCCTTGAACTAGCCATGAGCGCTCACGTTCGCGTGGCCTCAGACAATGCTAAAATGGGTCTTCCTGAAGTTTCTTTAGGCGTCATTCCAGGATACGGTGGAACTCAACGACTAGCCCATCTTGTTGGAAAAGGTAAGGCTATGGAAATGATCGCTACAGCAGGCATGATGAATGCCGCAGATGCCCTGCAATGGGGTTTGGTCAATTATGTTGTTCCACAAGCTGATCTGCTAACCACCTGTAAAGACCTGGCGACCAAGATGAGTAAAAACTCTCCTGTAGCCATCGCCGCAGCGTACCGCTCCATTCTATCGGGTTATAAAAATGGTGTAAACGGTTTCGAATCTGAAATCGCTGAGTTTGGAAAGTGTTTCGGAACTGCTGACTTCAAAGAAGGCACCACCGCATTCATTGAAAAAAGAAAACCATCTTTTACGGGTAACTAATCGCAATGGCTATCCAAATTATCAATACTTCCAATAATCCGCTGCCTGCTTATGAGACTGAGCAGGCAGCGGGGATGGATCTTCGCGCTTTTTTATCAGAACCCATTACCCTGCAACCCCTTCAGCGTGCGCTTATTCCTACGGGCTTGTATATCGCCCTTGAAGAAGGCACAGAAGCACAAATAAGGCCTCGTAGTGGGCTCGCTTTTAAGCACGGACTAACCGTGCTTAATTCTCCTGGCACTATTGACGCCGATTATCGTGGCGAGTTAAAAGTATTGCTCATTAATCTCTCCGATACTTCTGCAACCATTCAAAGTGGCGACCGAGTAGCGCAAATGGTTATTGCGCCTTATGTTAAGGCTCAATTAAAGGAAGTGACCGAGCTCGCCGATACGAATCGTGGAGCTGGTGGTTTTGGAAGTACTGGCACTCGATAGTATCCGCATTGCATTGTTTATTTCTCGCTTTTCCATGTCGCACAAGTTAGCGTCTTAAGGTTTTCCTTTGCTTTTTGCCTCAAGAAGACCTATGAAAGTAATTGTACCAATGGCCGGTATGGGAAAGCGACTCCGCCCTCATACCCTCACTACCCCAAAACCACTATTGCCTATTGCCGGCAAACCCATCGTGCAGCGATTAGTGGAAGACATCGTAGCCATCAGCGATCAAAAGGTAGAAGAGATTGCCTACGTAGTTGGTCGTTTCGGAACTGAAGCAGAAAACCATCTGATTCAAGTTGCTGAAAGCTTGGGAGCCAAAGGCACCATCCACTATCAAGATCAACCGCTGGGAACCGCTCACGCCATTCTTTGCGCTCAATCTGCACTCGACGGACCAGTCACCGTGGCGTTTGCCGACACCCTTTTCCGTGCTGACTTTCAACTGGACACTACCAAGGATGGTGTGCTCTGGGTACAAAAAATTGAAGACCCCAGACAATTTGGTGTGGTGATTGTAAACGACGAAGGCATTATTACCGAGTTCCGCGAAAAGCCCACTGAATTTGTTTCAGACCTCGCTATGATCGGTATTTATTACTTCAAGGACGGAAACCGACTCAAAGAAGAATTGCAATACCTCATCGATAACAACATCATGAACTCGGGCGAATACCAACTGCCCGACGCTTTGCGCAACATGGTAAAAAAAGGAGCTCGCTTTGCTCCGGGCACTGTTAGCGATTGGATGGACTGCGGAAACAAAGCAGCAATGATCGACACGAATAATAAAATGCTCGGTTATTTGGGAGAAAACAACGGGTCTTCGCAACCTTCCACCTCGGGTGAGGTGAAAATCATTGCCCCTTGTTATATCGGAAAAGATGTTAAGCTGCACAATGTAACCATAGGTCCCCACGTATCATTGGGTGACGGATGCTCTCTTTCTGATTCCCAAATCGATCATAGCATCGTAATGCTTAACACCAAGATTCACAACAGTAAGCTCACTAACTCAATGATCGGAAGTTTCACCGAAATTCACCACTTTAGTGGCGACCTTAGTTTAGGAGACTACTCCACCATCAAGCCTTAATGAAAAAGTTTGTTCACCTTCTTCTGATTGCAGCATTCATCGCCCTTTTTGCCTCTTGCAAATCGGGAGAAAATAGCACTAGCACCGCCAATAAAAACAGTGCGGCTGAGTCTTCTATTGCCTTTCAAGAACGCTTCTTCGATGCTCAATCAGCGAAAGCAAAAGGTGACTTCAAAAAGGCGTATCCGCTTTTTCAAGACTGCCTGCAGTTCAAAAATGATCCATCGGTACACTATGAAATTGCCCGAATAGAACGTCAACAACTCAAATCACCAGAATCGGCTCTCAACCACATAAAGGCAGCGGTGCTTGTAGATAAAAACAATCCTTGGTATCAACACGAGTTAGGCGCCTGCTATATGGATCTTGGTAAATATGACCTCGCATCAAAGGCCTTTAAAGAGATGTCGCGCATCAATCCTACTGATCCAAATGCCCGATATGAACAAGCTGGCGCTTTACTTCTCGCCAACAAAACGCAAGAAGCCATAGCTGTTTATGATGAATTAGAAAAAACCCAAGGCCCTTACGAAGAACTTTCATTCCAAAAACATGAGCTCTACATGAAGCTCAAACAGTATGAGAAAGCAGGTCTTGAGCTCGAAAAATTGGCCATAGCTTATCCCGAAGAGCCTCGCTATTGGGGATACGCAGCTCAATTCTATCAGCAAGGTGGACAAGAGCAAAAAATGCTTTACGCACTAGAACAAATGAAAAAGGCCGACCCTAATAATGGTCAGGTTCATTTTCAGCTTTCGCAATACTACGCCACCAAGGGAGACGACGCCAAGTCATATGAAGAGTTGCGACTCGCCTTCGAAACGCAAGACCTATCAATTGACGAGAAAATAAATGTACTCCTGAAGTATTACCGATTAATTCAAATGCAATCGAGCTATCTCACACAAGCTCATGAGTTGCTCGAAATCACCCAACGTCTTCACAGCACTGATGCTAAGATTTATTCGATGTACGGCGATTTTCTCGTGTATGAAAACCGAATTGATGAGGCCGTAGCTAAGTATAAAAAAGCACTAGAATTTGATCAATCTCGTGTTCAAATCTGGGATCAAATTGCCCGCCTCGAAGGTGCGCTAGAGAGATTTGCAGACATGCAAGAAACCTGCAACAAGGCCCTCGAACTTTTCCCCAATCAACCCGAATTCTACTTGTTCCGTGGCATGTCAAAAGCCCGCCAAGGGAATCACCTCCTGGCCACCGAGGACCTCGAATACGGTAAAGAACTAGTGGTAGATAACAAAGCTCTTCTAGTTGAATTTTATTCTAATCTCGGAAGTGCTTATAACAGTTTGAAAAACTATCCCAAAAGTGATGAGTCGTTTGATCAATGCATCGCTATTGATCCTGAAAACGCTTTAGTACTAAATAACTACGCCTATTATCTAGCCTTAAGGAAAACAAAGCTAGATAAAGCTTTAGCCATGGCTAAAAAATGCAATGAGATTCAACCTAACGAAATTTCATTTCAAGATACCTACGCCTGGGTTCTTTTTCAATCAGGCAATCTGCAAGAGGCTCTTACTTGGATGGAAAAAGTAATCAACTCCGGAAAAGCGGGCGCGGATGAGTACGAGCACTACGGAGACATTCTCATGAGCGCCAATCGCAAAACAGAAGCATTAAACAATTGGAGAATCGCCCGAGATAAAGGAAGTAAAAGCACCACGCTCTCTGAAAAAATCTCCACACAGCGTTATATCGAATAAGTGAAGCCTAACTACTCCCATATACCTCGTTTTTATAACGCTACTTTAGCATTCATGCTTCTCGCATTGATGCTCTTTACTGCGAGTTGCAAAAAAACCAAAGGATCAACTGCTACGGTTGATCCCATCAAAGAACGTACTTCTGGTTATCTCCTCAAACGCCAAGAACGCAACGAGTTTAAGTTTGATTGGGTGGGCATGAAGATCGATGCAGAAGTACAAACACTCGGTGAAACTCAAGGATTCAAAGCTACCATTCGCATGAAACGCGATAGCGTGATCTGGATCTCCATCTCGCCAGCCCTTGGCATTGAAGTTTTTCGTGTTGTTGTTACTCCCGACAGTGTAAAATACCTCTCCAAATTACCTGATGATAAATACTACTTCTGTGGCGGTTTTGCCGCTCTTTCAGAAAAAGTACATCTCGATATGGACTTTACAATGCTCCAAGATTTACTTATGGGTAATGCCATTGGACTAGATAGAGAAGAAGGTAAATTTCGCTCTGAAATAGATGACAATAAATACCTACTTGTATCCAAATACAAGCGTCGAGTTCGCCGTGTGGTGGGCATAGACGACCGCCACCTACAACCGCAAGACACTATTACCGTTAACCCAAACGACCCTCGCTACCAACGAACCATACGCCGCAGCGACGAGGATGACAACCTTATCATTACACGATATTGGCTTGAACCCGAAAACTTTCGTCTGGTAAAAAGTATTTTTAATGACCTCATTAATCAACGTACGGTCGAAATCAATTACTCCGAATTTGAACAAGAG
This sequence comes from Bacteroidota bacterium, assembly GCA_039798265.1. Lineage (GTDB taxonomy): Bacteria > Bacteroidota > Bacteroidia > Flavobacteriales_D > Sanyastnellaceae > JBDKGH01. Next base: position 13,100 of record JBDKGH010000060.1, read on the forward strand.
GGAGAACAATATTACCCCCGTAATTGCCGTATTCATGTAAAGTCTCCCAAGCATGAACAAGAAATTCAATTTCATGTGATGCGTATTGCCACCGACAAAACCTACGAATTTCCTTTCGAAATTCCCGATGATTTCGAACGCCGTTTAAACCCATAAGCCAATGTTGTTGCGCACTTTCATAACCCGTCTTTTCTTCTTGATTCTGCTCTTCACCAGCGCAGATCAAGCCTTTACGCAGAAAAAAACGGACCTACAAAAGCAACGCGATGAAATCAACGAGAAGATCGCTTTGACAAAAAAACTCATCCGTGAGTCTGAAAGCCAACAAAAAAATACCAGCAGTCAATTAGCCGTTCTCAACGAACAAATTGCCTACCGCGAAGCGCTCATCAAATCCATCTCGAAAGAGATCACCGTTATTCATTCTGAAATCCATTCGAAAGAAGAACGCAACAAACAACTGGAGCAACAAATCAAAGATTTAAAAGAAGAGTATGGGCGCATGGTTTATCTCGCCTACCGAAACAGATCTGCATATGACCGACTGATGTACATCTTTGCTGCAGAAGATTTCAACCAAGCATTTAAGCGTTTCAAAATTACCCAACACTATGCTGATGCCCGAAAAAAACAGGTAGAGGCCATCAAAGAAATGCAGGCCGAAATCTCTGAAAATATTTCCGGCCTCTCAAAGGACAAAGTAGAAAAAGAAACTCTCGCTGGTGACCGCGAAAAAGAAAAGGCCGAAATTGATGAGGCCAAAAAATCAAAGCAGCAAAAACTCAACTCTCTTCAACAGGAAGAAAAGAAACTTCGTGATCAACAAAAGAAACAAGAGTCGGATAGAAAAAGCTTAACCAAAAAAATAGAAGAAATCATCCAAGCCGAATTAGCCGCCGAAAGAAAGCGCGCTGAGGAAGAACGCAAAAAGGCTGAAGCCCAAAAAGGCTCTGCCGCCGCACCAGACAAATCGAGTGTAACCGCTTCGGCATCGAAATCTTCCACCTCTTCAAGCTCTACTAATGCCGCGAGTTCAAGTTCTTCGAGCTCCTCGAAATCAGCCGCATCAACACTCGCCCCAGAAGTAAAATTGCTCAATGCCGACTTTGAGAAAAATAAAGGAGCGCTGCCTTGGCCTGTTTCTTCCGGAATTATTTCTACTCACTTTGGTCGCCAGCCGCATCCAAGCATCTCCGGAATTGAAGTGAATAACAACGGAGTTGATTTCATTACCGAAGGAAATGGTTATGCCCAGGTGATTTTTGCAGGAACGGTTAGCTCCGTTTTTAATATTCCCGGCGCAGGAATGAATGTTATCGTCACCCACGGAACTTATAAATCGGTATACTCGGGACTAAAAGATGTTTCTGTAAAAGTGGGAGATAAAGTAGCTGCCAAACAGCGCATAGGAGCTGTTCTCTCTGATGGTGATGAAAGCATTCTTCACTTCGAGATTTGGAAAGTAAACGCAGAGGCTGGCGCTGCTCAAAACCCCGAACTCTGGATCAAAAAGAGATAGGTTCTTCCGTTTTTTGCAAACCTCCCGTATGAATAAAAAGCACCTTTTCGTGCTTGGCTATCATTCCTTTTGCTAATTGGTCTTTCAAAGCAAAAAAAGCTTTTGCCGTGTAAACTGGGTCTAACGGTAAGTTATTTGACGCTTTTTGCTCCGCTATAAATTGCTCCAAGTCCGGAGTCCATTTGCCATATCCACCAAAATGATAATCCACCAATACAGCAACGTCTGTCATCATTTCGTCTGCAGCATCACCATCCATGAAAAAATAGTAAAGATGCTTTCTGATTTCATCGCGTAAAAAGTCGCCTCCCTTCAGCGCAGAAACCGCATAAACCTTCTGATTAGGCGATTTACTTAGAGTTATACCTGCGGTAGTGGCTCCGGTCCCGCAAGCCAAAAAAATATGATCGTACTCCTCGTTATCCTTGGAGTTCAATATTTCCATGCAACCGTTTACACCCAAAAAATTAGACCCTCCCTCAGGCACCAAATGGAAGTCGCCGTATTCATCACGAAGCCATGCTTTGAAATCATCTGTTTCCTTTTCCGCATAAGCCAAATTGGTCACAAACTCTAACCGCATTCCACAAGATTGGGCAAATCGAAGGGTGGGGGTATGTAATTCGCCCGCTCGCCCCGACCATTCTCCTCGAACTATTCCTATGGTGGGTATACCATATTTTTTGCCGGCTGCCGCGAGAGAATAAAGATGATTACTATACGGTCCTCCAAACGACAAAATCGGCTGGCAGCCGTTCTCTTGGGCGGCAAGCACGTTGTATTTGAGTTTGTAAAACTTGTTCCCATTCACGTGCTCATCTATAAGATCAAGCCTTCGAACATGAACCGTTCTGCCCTCAATTTCCAGCTCCTGAGTTATTGAATGGGAATTGTTAATCACACTGCAAAAATGCAACACTGTTTAATGAAAAGAACTTTTTATTAGCCAAGTTGTTCATGCATCAGTCCATGTCAAATAATATTACATCAAATCAATCGGCTCAAGCTTCTGGAGAACAGGACTATTACTACTCTCCCGAGGGCTTTATTGTATTTACCGAAAAGTACCACCTCAAAAGAGGATACTGCTGCCAAAGCGGCTGCAAACACTGTCCGTATGGTTATGATAAAAAAACAGGTAAGTTCATCAAAAAATGAGCGTAGCTTTCGGCTATGAATCTCAGAACTCTACTACTGCTTTCTCTCCTGACTTTCTCTTTTTCCCTATTTGCCCAAAACCGCGCGGATAGCCTTTCTTTCGGCTTTTTAGCGGATATTTACTATGCCACTGAACCCGCGGCTTGGAACAATGAATCCACCGAAGGGCTCTATTACAATTATTCCAAAAGAGAAGAGTTTAATCTAAACATTGCCGCACTCACCGCTCGATACAAATACGGAAAAACAAGAATCAACCTGGGTCTTCAAGCTGGTACTTTTATCCAAAGAAATTCCGCTGCCGATCCTGTTGCTCTTAAATACCTACAAGAAGCCAACATTGGTTGGCTCATTGGAAAAAAACAAAAGTGGGCCATCGATCTGGGTTTGCTGCCATCTCACATCGGTCAGGAAACGGTTATTGGAATCGATCAACCTACTGTAACACGCAGCCTGATTGCAGAAAACTCGCCTTACTTTGAAACAGGAATAAGAGTTTCCTATACCAGTAGTTCAAAAAAATTCTATTTCGCACAACTCTTTACCAACGGCTGGTCAAACATGTATATGTCCAATGCCCGCGGATTTCCCTCTTTCGGACAGCAGTTTACCTATAGTCCTTTCAAAAATTTATTGATCAACTGGAGCACCTTTATGGGCGATCTTTCTGTTGGTGAGTCTTATCAGTTTTTTGCATTTCAAGACTTCTCCGTCAAGTATAGTTTCCTCAAAAGATTCAATTTCACAGGTTCTTTTAATAGTGGTTCTACCTTCCGCTTTATGGTAGAACGAAAACCTATCCAAGGTACCTCATTTGCGCTTCAATATAAGTCTTTGAAAAAATGGAGTTTCGCCGGACGCTATGAATCGTATAATGATGAATACGCCCTTATCCTGCCATCCTCTATTTTGGCTGGAAAATGGAGTGCATATTCGCTCAATCTAGATTGTGAATTGAGCAATCAAGTAAAAATCAGGTTCGAATCCAAACGGTCTCAACAAATCTGCTCTTCGTTGGTTGATTCTTCGAGCTCCAGTAAAAAGCACTTTCAGGGATTTACGGCCGCTCTCCAAATAAAACTTTAATTTCGCAGACCAAACCACAACCATGGAAACAATCGCACCATCGATGACTCGCGAAGATTTTCAAAAAATCATCCAAGAAGGAATTCCTTCTGTTTTGCCTCCAACAGCGATTTTCGATTCGTCTATAAATCACGCCCCCAAGCGCAAAGAGATTCTTACTGCTGAAGAAAAAAAACTAGCCGTTCGAAATGCCTTACGGTATTTTCAGCAGGAACATCATGCAGAGCTCGCTCCTGAGTTTATGGAAGAGCTAGAAACCTATGGCCGCATTTATATGTATCGCCTTCGTCCCCGGGTGGAAATGAAAGCAATGCCTATTGAATGGTACCCCGCAAAATGCCAACAAGCCGCAGCCATCATGCTCATGATTCAAAACAACCTCGATCCTCGAGTAGCGCAGCATCCGCATGAGTTAATCACTTATGGAGGAAATGGAGGTGTTTTTCAAAACTGGGCACAGTATCGCCTTACAATGAAGTACCTCAGCGAAATGACTGAGGAACAAACCTTGGTAATGTACAGCGGACATCCTATGGGTCTTTTCCCTTCCCACGCTGAAGCACCCCGAGTGATAGTAACAAACGGAATGATGATCCCGAATTATAGCACTCCGGATGATTGGGAACGCTTTAACGCACTAGGTGTAACGCAATATGGCCAAATGACAGCAGGTTCATATATGTATATTGGGCCTCAAGGCATTGTGCACGGTACTACCATCACGGTGATGAATGCCTCTCGAATGTTGCGCAACAAGCGAGGCGAGAAGGCCCCGGAAGGCCGTCCCGGAAAAGGGCTCTTATTCGTAACCGCCGGATTAGGTGGAATGAGCGGCGCTCAGCCTAAAGCAGCCAACATAGCTGGTTGTGTTTCCATTACCGCTGAAGTAAACCCGAAGGCCGC
>JBDKGH010000061.1:0-61069 GCA_039798265.1 Bacteroidota bacterium
CTCTTTCAAAAAAGTTTTAAAAAAATAGTGCGTGCCATTTCACAGTTCCATCATTTCGCACTTCTAAAGTTGGTGCCGGTATTTTTATGAAGCTTAAAACATATGCTGTTTTCTTCATCCATTCTCTCGGCCACTTTACTTGATTCAAATCTGCATCAAAAGAAAAGTAGAATTCACGTGTGGGTTGAAAATTATTAACACTGTCAACGTTGATTTCTGCACGTGTCATTTCACGTGCTCCGTAACCAAAAGAAATATTCAACCACTTCGGGAAAACCGCGTCAGAAGCCAGAAAGCGCGATACGTTACATGATGCCCAATATGTTTGTGCATTGTAGTCTTTGAAAACGCGTTGTTGAAAATTACGACCTAATTGCGCAGAATTGAACTTTGCATAAGGTGAGTTTTGGTAAGAAAATTTAAAACGTATGCGATTCTCTTTCCATAAAAGTTGTTGTGAAATATGAAGCATACTTCCACTGAAATTTGCGATTTGATCTCCCCAAGAAAATCCCCATTGCGATGATCGTCCATCCAAATATTCGATACCAGTCATGTATAAAAATCCAACACCACCTCCGAGCCAAATACTTTTTTTATCATCATACCCTGCCCATTGCATCGCCCGTGTACCAAGCTCTCCAAGCATGTAGCAAGAAGTGAGATGTCCCACCTTATCCATTTGTAACCACTCACTATTGTCATTGAAAAAATGAAAGGATGAACGAGGATAATCGGCATACCAAAGTTGATTGAGCGCAATGAGTGATGAAGTTGCGGCAACCGAAGAACTGGTCGCTAAGAAAATTTTACGACGATGAAGCGAGTCGTTTTCATTTTGCGCAATTGCAAATTGAGGAAGACTAACTAGCAAAACTAAAAGTCGAAGGTGCGACCATTTCATATGCAAGTGTAAAAAAGAAAGTTCAAAACGTAACCTTCCGATCCTACTTCCGTTTACCAGCAATATTTGTCAACTAAAAGATTAGTAAAATGCTGGGAATACTTTCCGGTGAAGGACAAATAAAAGGCTTATCCTATTATCGATTCATGAGCGCTCTGGCAATGGTTACCACTTTGGTAATCGGTCTGATCACTTGTGTAATCACACAACAGCCTAATGAGCTGATATGGGACAGACTTTTTATTTTTCTCTTCTCGACCGCCTTATATGTTTATGGATTTCAAAAATCCATTAACCCTCGCGGATATACTTATATGGTATATCTCTTATTCTTTTTGATTACTACGCAGGCATTGTTTACTACTGTAGTCAATGACTTCAGCGTAGGGTATTTCTTTTTTACTTTTTTGATGATCCAGACATGTGCTCTTTCTTTTAGAAGAAAGGTACATGCCTATTTATACCTAATATACTGCTCGGCTTTTTTGCTTTTCGGAGTTTGGAAGATAGATGAGTTGCCATCAGAAACTCAATTTTCTCTTTCCTTATTAATAAGTATGGGTGTTTTATCCTACGGCATTTTCGCTTTTGTAAAAGATAATTTCATTTCTGATTTGAAGGTGCATCGCGATTTGCTGCGAGCCCTTACTAACAAAACAGAGAATGGGATATTTATAACCGATACGGTTGGTTTAATCCTAGACTTTAATAGCCGAGCAGCCCAAATGTTCGGCTTCCAGGGCAATGACTTGATCGGAAAGGATTTTGCCATTTTGAGAAAAAACGATTTGACGGCAGAAGAAATAGCCGCTGGTTTGAACGATTTAGAGACGTCTGGATTTTGGAACAAACAAACCATATTGACCCGCAACGACGGCGAAGAGTTTCATGCATATGTAAGTATTAGCTTGATAGAAAGAGGTAGCCAGCGATACTTGGTTTATCGTGTTCGCGATATTTCTGTCGCCAAAGCATTTGAAGTGGAGTTGGTCAGCGCAAAAGAACAAGCAGAAGAAGCGGTAAAGATCAAATCGCAGTTCTTGGCTACCATGAGTCATGAGATTCGAACACCATTGAACGGTGTGATTGGCATGGCGAGCTTGCTGCATTATACTGATCTGGATCAAATGCAAAAGGAATATGTAGATACCATACAACGAAGTGGACAGAGTTTGATGGTATTGATCAACGACATTCTCGATTTCTCGAAAATAGAAAGCGGGAAAATGAAAACCGAGAAAATCGAATGTGATCTTTTAGATACTGTTTTTGAAGTGGCTGATCTTCTTCGTCCGCATGCCGAGTCGAAAGGAATTCAACTGGAAGTGCAATTTGGCAATGATATTCCCAAGTGCATACTTACTGACCCCAATCGATTGAAGCAAGTGCTGCTTAATTTGATGGGTAATGCGATTAAGTTTACCTCGAAAGGAAAAGTACGGGTAACGTGCAAATGTGATTCGATCAATCTCAAGGACGGTATATTTAGAATAAGCATTGAAGATAATGGTATAGGCATTCCGCTGGAGAAGCAGCATTTACTATTCCAGTCATTCTCTCAAGTGGATAGCAGCACCAGTCGCAAATTTGGTGGTACAGGTTTAGGTCTTGCCATCAGCAAACAAATCGTCGAATTGCTTGGGGGTGAAATTGGCGTGAAGAGCGAGGAAGGAAAAGGATCAACCTTCTTCTTTACCCTTCAATCTGAAATTGTAGACGAAGTGAAGATGATAGGTGAGTCCTCAGATCGTCCAAAAGTATTTGATACCTCAAAGGCTCATTTATTAGAAGTGCTGATTGCTGAAGACAACATGGTGAATCAAAATGTACTTCGATATATGCTGGAAACAATGGGCGTGCGAGCGGATATTGCGTCTAATGGTGTGGAGGTATTGCAGAAAGTAAAAGATAATTCATACCATATTATATATATGGACGTTCAAATGCCGGATATGGATGGTATCGAGGCAACTCAAAAAATTAGGGAGATCTACGGCAAGGAAATTTGCATCGTGGCGCTTACGGCAAATTCGACACCCGAAGATAGGGATCGATGCCTAGAGGCTGGGATGGATGATTTTATCTCTAAGCCGTTTGTGCTTAGTCAGTTGCAAGAGTCTTTGCAGCGAATATTGGAGCAATTAGACGATAAATTGGAGGAAGCCGCATAAAGCTTCATGCAACATAAGGGATGCATTTTTTGTTTGTACCTTTGTAGAGTAGCGCAAAAGCAAGATGAGTTCCCCGGCAATTAAAAAAATACGATACCGTATCATTTTCGTCCTGACCGTGATGTTTATCGCCGTCGGGATTTTTGCTGCTTATCAGGCGAGTAATCGACATGAGGTATTTGCAGCCAAAGTTGCTTTGGCTACTCGTCAAAAGGCGTTGGCGGAGGAAATGTCGAAATCCATGCTCATCATTGCTAATCGTAATCTCGCTCAGGAAGAGGTAACCGCCGAAGTGGAGCATTTTCGCCTGATTACCGATAAATATGACAATGCTCAACGCGCTCTAGTGAGCGGAAGTGAAATGTTCGGTATTCAAGAGGCGAATAATGAAACGGTTCAGCGCATGCTGCAAGAGCTCTCTACCGATTACATTTCTTTTCGCGATACCGCGCTTTCTTTAATAGAGAATCCTACCCAGTTTACTACAGCTCAGGCAATGGCCGTACAAGGTCAACTTACCCGTTATACCGATGGTATGAATAACGTGGTGGGTGAATACATGGAGGAAGGCTCATCCGAATTCATGAAGTTTAAATGGATGTCTTTCGCTGCTGGTTTATTTTCTCTGTTCTGTTTATTCCTGATCCCTCGTTTAGGTATTCGCCCTTATGCTAAAGCGTTCGAAGAGTTTGAAGAAAAGCTCGAGAAGATGGAGGAAGAGGTGGAGCAGGCGAATCAAGCCAAACGAGAGTTCCTCAGTAATATGAGTCATGAAATAAGAACACCTCTAAATGGTGTAATTGGCATGACCGAACTGTTAGCCAAAACCAAATTGGACGATGAACAGACCAGCTATGTGCGCAATGTGAATAATAGCGCGCTCAATTTGCTAGATGTAGTCAATGATATTCTTGATTTTACTCAACTCGATGCAGGTCAAATAGAACTTCAAAAAGAGAAATTTCATTTACCTGATTGCTTAGATCAAATCATCGAAACCATGCGCCCACTGGCTCATAGTAAAAAGTTGGAGTTGATGAGCGATGTAGATCCGGAGTTGCCCGTTGAATTGATACAAGATGAACGCCGAGTGCGTCAAGTATTGGTGAACCTAATCAACAATGCAATCAAGTTTACCGAAAAAGGAGAAATTTTGATCCGCGCTGAATTGGTGAATCGCGCAGCGGACTTTGTTCAAATAAAATTCACGGTGAAAGACACCGGTATTGGCATTCCAGAATCTCAAGTCAAGCATTTGTTTGAGTCGTTTTCTCAAGGGGATACCGTTGTTAATCGGAAGTTTGGTGGTGTCGGTTTAGGTCTGGCCATTTCGAAACAATTGGTCAATAATTTAGGCGGTCGTATTGGTTTGGAAAGCCGATTAGGACAAGGTTCTACCTTCTTTTTTACCATCGTTGCGGAAACTTCTGATGTGTCTCAGCAGGCCAAAATCAGTGTATTGAATGGTTTGAAAGCATTGGTGGTGGATGATAATAAAACCAACTTGAAAATTTTGGTGAAGCAGCTGTCTGCATGGGGTATTCAAGCTACGCCATTTAATAGTCCTGACTTGGTACCAGAGGTGTTGAATAGTCTGTCCAAGTTTGATTTCTGTGTAATGGATATGCAGATGCCCGATATGGATGGGAAGGCATTAGCAGGCATGATACGCCGTCAGTTTTCAGCGGAACAAATGCCGATCATTGCTATGAGCTCTGTAGATCGCCATTTGGTAGATCATAAGGGCGATTTATATAATGCCTATTTGACCAAGCCAATCCGTCAAGGTCGTTTGCTTGATTGCATCATTGATGTCTTGAATTTGAGTCAGCTTGCACTCAATAAAGAATCGGTTAAACGGGGCAATAATGAGGTGCCTTCTTCTCTGAAGCACATGAAAGTATTGGTGGCTCAAAACAATGATTTGCACCGCGCGGTTTCCGCTCGAACGCTGCAAATGATGGGCTATTCTTTTGATAGCGTAAAAACCGGTACGGAGGTATTAGAAAAGTCAAGAAAGACGGATTACGATCTCATCATCATGGACATTGAGCTTCCCGAAATGAATGGAGTGGAAACCGTAAAACGCTTGAAGCGCCTTACAGGAAAAAATGATTTACCGATCATCTTAGGCATTACCGAGAATCAAAATCAGAACAAGCAAGAATGCATTCAGGCTGGTATGGACGAAGTCGTTTCTGAACCCATCGATGTGGATGCGCTTCAGACAAAAATCAATTACTGGCTCGACTCTGAATAGTCATTCAGATTATCGTCGGGTTCCGCGATCGTTCAAATACTTTTGATATTCTGCAGCGTATTGCAAATGTTGCTGATACGTCTTAGAGAAATTATGTTTCCCCGTTCCTCCCGCCTGAGCACACATATATATATAGTCGTGTGTTTCGTAGTTCAAAACGGCATCTAAGTATTTTGCATCAGCAAAGGAAATAGGTCCCGGCGGAAGTCCCTTGTTTACGTAAGTATTGTATGGAGAATTCGTCTGTAGGTCCGAGTGTAACACGCGGTTGATGCCAAAAAGATTATTGGCAAAAACCACTGTAGGGTCCGATTGAAGCAGCATTCCCATTTTCAAACGATTGAAGTATAATCCCGCAATTCGTGGAGCTTCTTCCATGTTGGCAGTTTCACCTTTAACGATAGAGGCTAAAGTGGCTACCTCGTTTTCACCTAGGCCCATAGCGGCGGCTTTTGTTTTTTTATCGGCAGTCCAGTATATTGTTTTCACCGTCTGCATTCGCTGCAGTACATCGTTGGGTTTTACTGTCCAAAGGAATTCATACGAGTCACCAATAAACAGAGCGGGCAGGGTATAGAGGTCGCAGTTATAAGCGGTCAATACACTGTCTGAAGTGAAATAATGAATGTAAGTGGTAGAGTCAAGCTCGGTCGTTGAGGCCAATCGTCCTGCGAGCTGATAGATGTTTTTTAAATCATCAAAGCGGATGGTAATGGCTTCTTGATTTCCAGAGCGTAGTAGATTGATCATTTCATTGTTACTCATACCGGCTTTGATGCGGTATCGACCAGGTTTTGGTTGATCAAACTTTTTTAGTTTGGCCACTAAATCGAAGCTTTTGCTCGATTGGATAATACCTTGTTCGCTTAGCCGATCTTTTAGTTGTTGATGGGAAAAATGAGAGGGTATATATAGGAGCTTAGAAGAATCGGCGAATGCTGTATTGGAGCCAAAAATCTGGGAGTATCCCACTACAGAAAATAGAATGAGCAATCCGAGTATTGCAAAAAGGCTTATGCGCCACCACTTATTTTTCATAAGGTAGTCGAATGAACAAATTTGATCACGCGGCGATCTTTAAAATAAGAAACACCGGTGGGTTTAAAGTTACATTTTTCAAAAATGCGAATACTCGCATGGTTATCGGGGTGGATGATACACTCCAATTGATGGAGGCGTAAATCAACGGTTGCAAAGGTAACCAGAGCGTTTAAAGCCTCAAATCCAAATCCTCTATTACGGTAGGTGGGGTTTCCAATTAGGATTCCAATACCCGCTTTTTTTAAATGAGCATTAAAGTCGAAAAGGTCCACAGCCCCGATGACATCATCGGTATTTCGATCACAAATCATGAGTCGCAGCTGACTATTTTCCCAAAGATCATTGCTCTGTTCTATGTAATAGAGGATATCTTCTAGCGTAAAGGGTCCCTTGGTTTCTGTGACTTCCCAAAGGGACGGATCATTTTCCCACTCCAGTATTTGAGGAGCATCAGACCGTAAAACCGGACGGAGGTACAGATTTTTACTCGATATCATATCAATACTGATCGCTCGCTAGAAGCACCAAGGTGCAGGCTTCAGTGGTTTCAATTCCCGCTTGAGCTGCCATTTTCTCCAAAGTTGGATTTTCTGTACCAGGGTTGAAAATAATCCTTTTGGGCTTTAAATCTAGGATCTGTTGATACCATGCTTCTTGATTGCCTGGATTGAGGTAAAGTGTTACCGTATCAATCTCCTGGTTTTCGGGAAGCTTAGTATTGATAGGGGTTTCGTTGATGATTCCCTCACGCTGGCCTACGGCAAAAACAGGGTGGCCATGTTGCACCAATCGCTCTGTGGCAAGGTAAGAATAGCGGTCAGATTTTGGGCTGGCCCCGAGTATGATGGTCGTTTTTTTCATTTTTCAATCCTTATGCAAATATGAGAAGAACCAAGGAACCTGCGAATTGCTTAAATTTGTGAAAAATGTTACTTACGCATTCCATGAAACTAACCGTGTGGTTGGCTGCGGCCTTCGCTCTTTTGATAAGCTCTTGTAGTATCAACAAAAACCTGATGTTCAAAACGGATGACGATTTTGCGTTCGATACGCTCAATTTGGACTCGTCCCGATATGAATACCTCATTTCTCCAGATGATATCTTGGCCATTGAAATCTACACCAATGAAGGTTCCATGATTCTTGAATTTACAACCAGTAGCATCAACCGTCCTGTGAACTTATCTCGCCCTGATATCACCTATGTAGTGGATAAAACAGGACACGTAGAGTTGCCAGGTATTGGAAGCCAAAAGGTAGCTGGTATGACCATCCGTGAGGCTCAAAAATTTCTAGAAGATGCCTATGTGTTTCAGTTCAATAAACCGTTCTGCATCATACGCGTGATCAATAGACGCGTGCTCGTTTTCAGTGGTTCGGGTAGTGAAGGTTTGGTGGTGCCACTATTGAACCCAAATGTCAGTGTTATTGAAGCACTGGCTTTGTCGGGTGGTATTCGTGAACGAGGAAATTCTTCAAAAGTAAAGTTGATTCGTAGCCAAAATGAAGGCAAAGACGAAGTGTATATTATGGATCTTTCTACCATTGAAGGTATTCAATATGCAAGTATGCCTGTTCAAGCAGGTGATATCATATATGTTGAACCGACGCCACAAGTTCCAACGGAAATCTTGAAAGATGCACAGCCCTTCTTTCAGCTCATTACTGGTTTAGGGGTGATATACGCCATTATTACTCGATAGAACATGATCGACCAATCCTCTCTCGAACCGGGTAACGACTATAAAAGTCGGATTACTAATTTTTCGAACGAGTTTGATCTTGGTCTGTTCTTATATATCCTTCGGAGAAGTATTGTATGGCTTACCCTTGGAATGGTGCTAACCATTGCTGCAGCTTACCTCTATCTTCGTTACTCGCCAGTAGTCTATGAGTCGCGCAGTGTTATTCAGTTAACGGAAAACGACAACTCCTCTCGCATTCTTAATTTGGATAACCAAATTGAAGAAAGTGATGTAGAAGCAAAAGTGGAGCAGCTACGTTCAAAATTGCTCATCAGTCGCACAATTCAGCAATTGCCTCTACGTGTATCTTACTTCGCGGAAGGTCAAGTCTTGTCGAATGAACATTACCAGTATTCTCCATATAAAGTAGAACTTTTGGAACTGGTGAACCCAGAAGTTCAGGACAGTAAAATTCGAATTGATTTTATTGATCAAAACGCTTTCAGTATTGAGTATGCTGGGAAAAAGTATGAGAATTTAAAGGTCAATGAAGAAGTACAAACACCAGACTTTAAAGTTAAGGTGAGCATAGAAAACTGGGAAGAAGTGGTGCAGGCGAAAGAAGAGTATGGGTTGTTCTTTCGCATCAACAGCTTAAACGCGCTCGTCAATCGATTTTACCAAAATCTAGAGGTTCGCATTCTGAACAACACAGCTCGGACGATTGAAATTGCACTCAAAGACAATAATCCATACATCGCTCGTGATTTTGCGCGTGCGCACAGCAATGAGTTCATCAACTTCGATTTGGAAAAAAGAAGAAAAAGTGATGAAAGTGTACTGACTTATCTCAATGAGCAAATTGATACGGTTTTTGTTCGTTTAAAAGAAAGTGAGAACAGTCTGAATACGTATAAAAAAACCAATAAGATCAACAATCTTGAGGTGGTGAGCGGAATGTACTTCGATCGAATGTACAACTTCGAGAACGACATCGTTAACATTGATATCGAAGAGCATTTATTGGATGAGGTAGAGAAGTTGACCAAAAAGAACACCACTGAAATTGAAGTGTACAACCTCATTCCATTAATCGCAGGCAGTCGATATGAAATGGCCTTGGGCAAGCAGTTGGATAAACTTTACATTTTGTTGTCCGATAAAGAGGAAGCGCTATTTAATGTGACCCCTGCGAGTGATCGAATCAAATCACTCGAGTATCAAATAGAAGTGCAGAAGAAGATGATTCTTCAAAGTATTGCTGCTTTGAAAAATCAGTTAGAATCGAAAAAACAAAACCTGAACGGTAAGTTGCAGGCGGCTTCCGGAGCATATTACAATATTCCAGAGAAAGAATTGGAGTTTGCGCGATTACAGCGATTGTTTTCCATCAATGAAAAGTATTACACTCTTCTTCTCGAAAAATCCATCGAGTATCAAATTTCGAAGGAAGGATTTGTTTCGAATAACCAAATCTTGGAAGAAGCAAGAGTGCCGCTTTCGCCCATTTATCCGAAGAGAAGATTAGTATGGATCACCTTTGTGTTAACGGGGCTTATCTTGGGTTTAGTGATCATTAGCGTTCGTTATTTATTGCACAATAGCATTACCTCTTTGCACGAAGTGAATAAGCTGTCTAACGCCAGTGTGAGCACCTTGGGAGTTATTCCAAAATACAAAGAAGAGATCCCCAATTCGATGTTGCTGGTAGATAAAAATCCTCGCTCATTAATGGCGGAAGCATTTAGAAGTATTCGAACGAGTCTTCAATTTATAGATAACTCAGAAGGTCCCAAAGTAGGCGCCATTACTTCTACTGTACCAGGTGAGGGGAAAACATTTGTAGCTCTTAATTTAGCTGGAATAGTAGCCTACAGCGGAAAACGGGTGATTGTCTGTGACCTCGATATGCGCAAACCGAAAATTCACAAAGGATTTGGGGTGGCGAATAATGAAGGCATGAGCACCCTGCTCATTGGTAAGGCGAGTCTTCAAGATACGATTCATAAAAGCCAACAAGAAAACCTTGATTATATCACGGCGGGCCCTATACCGCCCAATCCTTCAGAGTTGATCATAGGAGCACGGATGACGCAGTTGTTAGAAGAACTCAAGAAGATGTATGATGTGATTATTTTAGATACACCTCCTGTAGGATTGGTAACGGATGGCATTCTTTTATTGAAGCAGGTGGATTACCCTATCTATGTTTTCCGTGCTGATTATTCGAAAAAACACTTTGTGCATGTTGCCGATCGGTTGATCAATGAAAACCAAATTCCACTTTCAGTGGTTTTGAATGGAGTGGACCTCGATCGCAACAAATACAATGATCGATATAGTTATGGCTATGGCTATGGATACGGCTATACCTATGGCGGTTATTACGATGTGCAAGCCAAGAACGGATCTTGGTGGTCTCGACTTTTTTCTTTTCGTAAAAAATAGTGTACTGTGAAAATTGAAAAAACGCCTTTCGCGGATTTGTTATTGATTACCCCAACCGTTTTTGAAGATGAAAGGGGATACTTTTTCGAGCCTTTTAACGAAGCTCGATTCAGGGTGGAAACAGGCTTAAACATCTCTTTTGTTCAAGACAACGAAAGCAAGTCAAGCAAAGGGATTTTGAGAGGTATGCACTTTCAAGTACCTCCTAAAAGTCAAGCTAAATTGATACGCGTTACGAAAGGGGCTGTGCTCGATGTAGTAGTTGATCTCCGTCGCACGCAGCCCACCTTTGGACAGTATTTTATGGTAGAGATCAATGAAACCAATAAGCTGCAGTTATTCATTCCCGAAGGCTTTGCTCATGGTTTTTATGTGTTAGAAGAGGAGACTATTTTTTCCTATAAGTGTTCGAACTATTATGCGAAAGAATGCGACTCTGTTTTGCGTTGGGATGATCCATCGGTGAATATTCCTTGGCCCACACGCGATGTTATGCTATCTGAAAAAGATCAGCAGGGAAAGGCTCTTGAAGAGTTTAAAACGATTTTCTTTTAAAGGTCCATTATGTTTGGAATGCAGCTCATCATCATTGGCGGAATCGCTATTTTTTTTCTCTTGATGAATGCGGTTGCTTTAAAATTGTTCAAACAACTCGGGACTACTGCCAAACAGCAAGATTTACCCACACGATGGAGCAATACGGCTAAGCCAACTGTGGGGGGGATTGTTTTTTACCTGGCTTTTATATTGGCTGTTATAGCGAAAGAAATTCCCTACTTCGATTATCATATCCACGATTTGTGGATCATCTTCGGCGGCACCATAGCCTTTGTTACAGGGTTAATTGATGACGTAAAACGATTGAGCCCTTGGCCAAAGATGGCGGGACAAGTTCTAGCTGCGGCAACGGTTGCATTCTCGTTGCCCGTCAGTTTGCACGAAGTAGTAGCTGTAGATGTTTTTCTAAAAGTGTTTTTGATGGTGGGCTTGATGAATGCCATCAATATGTTCGACAACATGGATGGTGTGGCCACCTTGGCCTTGATCAGCATGTCTTTCATTATGTTATTTCTCGGACCGCCTACCTTACCTATTTTTTTTATCGGATCTGGATTGGCGTTTTTAGTTTTTAACGCGCCTTCCGCAAAGATGTATATGGGCGATAGCGGAAGTTTGTTGCTAGGTTTTTTGCTATCGGTTATGTTATTATCCTCTGAGCTTGCCCCCAGTTGGATAGGCGGATTCAATTGGTCGCCGTGGATTTTACTCTCTTTATCCTTGGGTATTTGTTTGGTAGATGCCATCATGGTTTCTGTCAATCGCATGCGTCATGGACGATCGCCAATGATAGGAGGTCGCGATCACACCACGCACAATCTGGGGTATTTTGGGCTATCGGATAAAAAAGTGTTTTTGGTTTTCGCTTTATTGGCTGTCGTGCAGTGTTTGTTGTTTTTGGCGAGTTTTGATCCCCTATTTGCTACAGTGAATAGTTCACTGTGTCTTGCTTATTTCTTCACACTTCTTACCATTCAGTTCTACTTTTCGTGGCGTAACTTGGCCAAAGGAAAGTATCATTACTGATGGCCATGAACAAATTCAAATTAGCGCTTCTCGTTTCTTCCACTGCCTTTGGCGGAGCTCTGTTGGCTCTTCTTTTATTCAGCTTTATCGAGCATAAAAAACCCAGTGCCGAAGCCGATGAGCATTACTCGAAAGAAATTCAAAAGAACTATCACGTCTTTACGCTTCCATTGCCCGAATCGGCCACCTTCGCAGGCGAGGTAGTTCCCATGCAACAGTTTGATGTACGCGAGCGATTTGATCGTGAGTTACTCGTTAATACCTATTGGCAGTCGAACACACTGTTGGGGATTAAAAGAGCCTATCGTTGGTTTCCCATTATTGAACCGATCTTAAAAGCCAACGGTATTCCAGATGATTTTAAATACTTAGCGCTGATTGAAAGTAATTTGACCAACGTAGTTTCGCCAAGCGGAGCTACGGGTTTTTGGCAGTTTTTAGAAGGTACTGGAAAAGAGTTTGGACTTATCGTAAACGATGAGGTCGATGAACGCTACCACGTAGAAAAATCGACACAGGCCGCATGCGCTTATTTCAAAAAAGCTTATGAACGTTATGGTTCATGGGCGATGGTAGCTGCTTCTTATAATATGGGCATGGGTGGTTTGGATCGTCAAGTTGAAAAACAACGTTCAAAAAATTATTGGGATCTTTTGCTGAATGAAGAAACGGGTCGATACGTGTTTCGCATGCTAGCGGTGAAGGAGATCTATAACAATTGTTCAAAATACGGTTTTACCCTTCGCCCTTCCGATTTATATCAACCACTCGCGACTACCACAGTAATGCTGGACAGTACAGTCAATGATTTCGCCGATTACGCTGCTAAGTTGAATGTGAATTACAAAACACTGAAGTTATATAATCCTTGGTTACGCCAATCTTCTTTGAAAAATAAAGATGGTGTTTCTTTTGAAATCAAAATTCCTGCTCAGTAGTTGGCGAGCTCAAGTCAAAGGCTACTGACGAAATGCGTTGGGTTTCTACTCCCTGTATGTTTTCTGAAACAATCATGGATTGGGCTGTTGGCGATTCCATCACTTCATTCATGGCATAGATAGCTCCCGCAGGTATGTTCGCTTCAATGAGCAGTGGCATCCAATCGGAGCGATCTTTTTTCCCAAAGGCTTCATTGAGCAAACGAAGCAGTTCCACACGGTGAGCTATACGGGCTTTATTGTGTGCAAAGCGCTCATCGTCGGCCAATGAGGCAATCTGCAAGATGGAGCAAAGCGATCGAAATTGTTTATCGCTTCCTACAGCTAATACAATTTGTTTCTGATCGTGTGTATGTACTATTTCTCCATAAGGCGCTATGTTCGGATGGAGCGATCCCAAAGGCTGTGGAACATAATCGGCCATGAGGTAGTTACTCGCTTGATTCACTAGAGCGCTTAATCCCGCTTTTTCAAGGGAACAATGCACGTGATTTACTTTTCCACTGCGTTCACGTTCGTATAAAGCACACAGAAGTCCTTCTTTGAGTTGATGAGCGGCAATGACATCAATTAAAGCAACAGGCATTTTCACAGGACCACTTTCTGGGGTTCCATTCATATACATAAATCCCGTTTCAGCTTGCAGTACTACATCGTAAGCCACCCGCTCAGGAGTGGAGGAAAAACCAGAAATTTTCCCATGGATTAAACGAGGATTTATGTGATGGAGTGCATCATCGGTAAGGCCAAATTTTTCGGCATCTCCTTTTTTGAAATTACTCAGCACAATGTCAGCAGTGGATAAGAGTTGAAGAATCTCTTCTTTCTCTTTTTCTATGCTTAAGTCGCGATAGAGATAAGTTTTTTTGCAATTCACCGAAGCGAAATAGGCACCTAACGGAGCATCTGCGGGCTCATTCGCAAGTTTCCATGAGCGCGTTACATCACCACCGATTTTTGGATTTTCGATTTTGATCACCTGAGCTCCGAGCTCTGCGAAAAAAGTTCCAACTGATGGTCCGGCCAATACGGTTGAAAGATCAATAATAGTGAGATGCGAAAACATATCTCAAAGGTAATCGCTTATTCGTTGAGAGCAGCTTTAAAAGTGGACAAACACCTTTCACGCGCCATTTTATGATCAACTATTGGTCGAGGATACTGAAGGGTTGAATACTCCGGTACCCAAGTGCGGATATATCGGTATTCAGGATCAAATTTTTCTGTTTGGCTCGCTGGATTGAAGATGCGGAAATAGGGGGCTGCATCGCATCCGCTTCCTGCGGCCCATTGCCATCCACCTACATTGCTCGCCAATTCAAAGTCGAGTAGTTTTTCGGCAAAGTATTTTTCTCCCCAACGCCAGTCGATTAACAAGTGTTTCGTTAAGAACGATGCAACGACCATGCGCACGCGGTTATGCATAAATCCGGTGGCGTTTAATTCGCGCATACCGGCGTCTACAATCGGATAACCTGTTTGTCCCGCGCACCATTTCGCAAATTCAGCCTCGTTATTCACCCACTGAATGCGGTCGTAAGCGGGCTTGAAAGCTTTATTCACGGTGTGTGGGAAGTGAAATAAAATCATTTGGTAGAAGTCGCGCCAAATGAGTTCGTTCAGCCATTTTTCACTAGTCTTTTGGGCTTGCACTACTAACGCACGAATACTCACCGTACCGAAACGCAAATGAAGACTCAATCGAGAGGTTCCCCTTACAGAGGGTATATCCCGTTTTTCACCGTAATGTTCTAAAAGTTGATCGCTCACTTCACGAGATGGAAAATCAAACTCAAAGTTTTCGAAGCCCATTTCTTCCAAACTCGGTAGGGAAGTTTTATCTGCTACTTCTAAAAAATGAGAGAAATATTTTTCCGTAGGATAAGCCTTCACGTGGTAAGCAGTGAGTTTGGCTTTCCATTTTTTGCTATACGGAGTATAAACCGTGTAAGGTTTACCATCGTCTTTGATCACTTCGTCTTTTTCGAAAATGACATGGTCTTTTTTGCCTTTAAACGCAATGCCTTTTTCTCCCAATAGTGCATAGATGTGTTTATCCCTTTCGTGGGCGTAGGGCTCGTAATCACGATTGGCAAAAACCGTTTTTATATCATACTCCTTGATCAACTGTTCGAAAACCTGTTCAGGGGTGTTGTAAAAAACGCGTAAATCGCTGCCGATTTCTTGGAGTTCTTTTTTGAGTCGAGTGATTTCTTGATGAATAAAAAGTACACGGGCATCTTTTTTTTCGGTGAGATGATCGAGTATGTTTTTATCAAAAATGAAAATAGGCAAAACAGGAAAACCGCTTCTCAGGGCTAACCAAAGCGAGGCGTTATCTTGAAGGCGCAAATCGCGACGAAACCAATGAATACAAATGGAAGTTTTCATGTCATTTTTGAAATAAGTCGCGCATGGCTGAATCTACATCAGGGAATTGGAAAGTAAATCCGGCTTGTTGTATTTTTTCTGATTTCAATCGTTTAGAGGTAAAAAGCATATCGGCCATTTCACCAAAAGCTAATCGCAGCGCAAAGGCAGGTACATTGGGTAGAAAAAAGGGCCTGTTCAAAGCTTTCGCAAGAGATTTTGAAATTTGTTTATTCGTGACAGGGGCCGGTGCCACCGCATTATAGGCTCCTTCTACAGTTTTGTTTTCTACGGCAAAAACAAGCATGCGAGCGAGGTCGTGAAGGTGAATCCAACTCATGTATTGGCTTCCTCGTCCAACGGCGCTTCCCAAGCCCATTTTGAAAAAGGGAATCATTTTTCCGAGTGCTCCTTCGCGCTGATCCAGCACAACGCCAATGCGTAACAGAGCGACGCGCGCCCCATTAACTCGAGCTTTTTGAGCTTCTTCTTCCCACGTAATACTCAGTTGAGCAAGAAAGTCATTAGCGAAGGCTGATTGCTCATCTTGCCATTCATCGGTATCACGATAGATGCCTGAAGCACTTGCCGAGACGAAGGTGTGCGCCTGTCCACTTATTTTTACTAGCAATCGGGTGGATTCAATTCGGCTGGAAATCATTTTTTCCTTGTTCTCTTTTGTCCATTTATTGGCCACAGAAAATCCGGCGAGATTCACCACCGCGTCGATAGCTGGGATGGCTGATGTTTCCACTTCACCAGATTTCGGATTCCAATAAATATGATGAACCTTCGCGTGCTCTGATCGAAGAGCCTTTTGCGTAGTTAGGTTGTAGATGGTGTGTCCGTTTTCGAGTAACAATTGGATGGTGGCCGATCCCACCAAACCACTGCCACCGCTCACTAAAATGTTCATGCTCTTTTAACCATTGGTACTACTTTTTGTTCACTTGGTGTTCGGGCCATCAAGTCTTTTACCTTTGTGATATGACGAATGTAATCCGTATTACTCTTGGCTTGCTGTTGACCCTTATTCCAGCAGTGAGTTTTTCTCAAACGCTATGTGAGAATGGATACGCGGGCAGCTATCCCTGTGAGAACGTGGATTTACTAGCGCATGTGGCTCCTTCGGCTTTCGGGGGTGGCACTACAAATGAAGTGTGGGGTTGGACAGATGCCATGGACGGAAAAGAATATGTGCTCCTCGGCAAATCAACCGGGGTTGGTTTTTTTGACATTAGCGATCCTGTCAATCCGATCTATTTAGGGCAATTGCCTACACACACCAATAACTCTCTTTGGAGAACATTACGCACGTATAACGATTACTTGTTTGTAGGAAGTGAGGCCACAGGGCATGGTTTGCAAGTATTCGATTTACACCGATTGCGAAACGTGGTGAATCCTCCCGTCAACTTTACGGAAGACGCACACTATTCTGGTTTTGGTAGATGCCACACCTTAGTAATCGAGGAAGAAACCGGTTTTCTTTATGCGTGTGGTACAAATACTTTTGCAGGTGGTCTGCACATCGTTAATATTCAGAATCCCCTAGCGCCTGTCATTGCAGGAGGATATGATGACGATGGTTATACACATGAAGCGCAGGTGATGGTGTATAACGGTCCGGATGCCGATTATGTGGGGCGCACCATTGCATTTTGTTATAACGGAAATAATCCAGCTAACCTCACCCTCGTAGATGTGACGAATCCTTTAGATGCTACTACGGTTTCAATTACGTTTTACCCCAATAGTGCTTATTGCCATCAAGGTTGGTTAACACCGGATGGGAAATACCTGCTGATGGATGATGAGCTCGATGAATACAATAACATTTTCTTTGAAACACGCACCTTAGTTTGGAATGTAGAAAACCTAGATCAGCCGGTGTACCAATATGATTTCTTGGGCAGCACAGAAGCGATTGATCACAATCAATACATCATTGGTAACCTTTCTTTTCAAAGCAACTACACGGCAGGTTTTCGAATGATCGACATCCGCGGAATAGAAACACAGCAGATGCAAGAGGTAGGTTTTTTTGATCATTACCCACAGGACAATGATAATGTGTTTGAATCGGAGTGGATGAATTACCCCTATTTTGAAAGTGGTGTTATTCCACTGACGGATATCGATAATGGAATGTTCTTAGTAAAACCAAATTTTATTCAACCCATTACAACCGTCATTCCTGCTTGTGAACTCAACTCGATCGAAGTGCCCGTTATACTCAATGCCGGTTTCGAAGGTCCCATTAGCATAGATGTAACGGGTTTACCTCCCGGTGCCATTTGGACCACGGATCAAACAGCCTATAATGCCCCTGACACAGTAATAATCAACATTCTTTTGGAAGAAACGGATGCAGGGAATTATGTAATCAACGTAACAGCTACGGGAGCTCATTTTTCCTACGAAAGACCCATTACCTTGTCCGTTGAATCTACCGTTAATTGGTACACCGATCAGGATGGCGATGGATATTCAGGCGATCAGTTCATTGTTTTATGCGAATCGGAAGTAGGCACTATTTTTCCTACGGGCGATTGTGATGACGAAGACGCTTCGGTTTATCCGAACGCTTTGGGAACCTTTGATTCGATCGATAATGATTGCAACGGACTGGTGGAAGATGATGAGCTTCCGTTCTGCGCTGATCTGAATGGCGATGATAGAATCACGGTGGCTGATCTGATTATTTTCAATGAAAACATCGGCTGCCAAGGTCCCGATTGTATAGCGGATTTTAATAATGATGCCCAAGTGGACATCACGGATCTTTTTATTTTGCTAGCTGACTTTGGAGAGTATTGCAATTAACCGTTGGCCTCTTCGAGTTGTTGCAATCGGTGCAGCTCGGCGTAAGCTCCTCCTTTTTGGAGTAAAAAATCATGACTGCCTTCTTCTACAATTTTTCCATGCTCCAACACCAGTATACGGTGTGCATGCTTGATACTCGAAATACGATGAGCAATGATAATTGTCGTTGAGTTGGCTTGATTCGTTTTTAGTCCATTGAGAATATTCTCTTCGGTTTGCGTATCTACTGCAGAAAGACAGTCATCGAGGATAAGTACCTCAGGGTTTTTAATGAGTGCACGAGCAATGCTGATGCGCTGCTTTTGCCCGCCGCTGATGTTGATCCCGCGTTCTCCCAATAGAGTCTCGTAACCATTGGGAAAGCCGATGATGTTGTCGTGCACATCGGCAAGTTTGGCCGCCTTTTCTACTTTTTGTTGATCGCCATGATCTACTCCAAACAAAATATTATTGCGAATGGAATCTGAGAACAAAAAAACTTCTTGCGGTACTAAACCTAAACGTTCTCGCCAATTTCCCAGATGGTAATCGCGGAGGTTTTTTTGATTCACTCGAATAGCTCCTTCAGTGGGATCGTAGCTGCGCAATATTAATTGAGCTAGGGTCGATTTCCCGCTTCCGGTGCGGCCAATGATGGCCACTGTTTCTCCTTTTTTAATGGAAAAAGAAACACCATTTAAAGCCTTCACACCTGACTCGGGATAGGTGAAATGTACTTGTTCAAATGTGATTTCTTCCAGTGTATTGGGTAAAGGTTCAGTCCCTGTTTTTACTTCAGGTTCTTGTTGTAAAAATTCATTGATCCGAGCTTGCGATGCTTCAGCTTTTTGAACCAAGCTGCTTACCCAACCTACACTTGCAAAAGGCCATGTCAATTGATTGACATAAAATACAAATTGAACAATCACGCCATAGGATATTTCACCAGCGATCACTTTATTGGATCCGATGTAAAGGGTGAGAATAGTACTCATTCCTACTAGCACCATTATTACGGGCATAAATAAGGCGTCAGCTTTTACAAGTTCCAATTGTTTGGTTTTATAAACATCACTTTCGTGCGTGAATCGGCGGATGAAAAAATTCTCTCGGTCAAAAGCTTTTAGCACACGTATTCCGCTCATGCTTTCTTGAACCATGGTTGAAAGTTTCGACTGTTGCTGCTGCACTCTGTCAGTCCGGCGGTTGATAATGGTACTTACGTAAAAAATACCAAGCATCATGAAGGGAAGAGGAGATAAGGTATATAACGTAAGCTCCTTGTCAATCTTCCACATCACGGCAATGCACATCACAATCAAGATAATGAGATTAATGGTGTACATCACAGCAGGACCGAGGTACATGCGCACCCGATTCACATCTTCACTGATGCGATTCATCAAGTCGCCTGTCCTATTTTTTTTATAAAAGGCGGTATCTAAATGCTGGTACTGTCGGTAGATTTCATTTTTCAAATCGTATTCGATGTGACGAGACATCACAATGATCGTTTGTCGCTGATAAAAAAGAAATACTCCTTTCAGGATATACATCAATAGATAACCGAGCGCTAGGTAAAGACCAATTTGTACAATGGTGTGAGTGTAGTCGCCTGCGTGAAGCGTGATGGAACCATTTTCACCAAACCAAGGAGTGAGGCTATTCGGTGTTTTTACTTGTGCGGTATTGCTCTGCGCATCGAAATGCTGAATGGCCGAAAGAGAATCTACCAAAAAGTCAATTCCTTCACCCACCAATACAGGAGCATAGACATTGAAAACGTTGGCGAGCAGAATAAACAAGGTGCCCGCTACTATTCGGCCACGATACTTCCAAAAGTACTTATTGAGGTATTGGAGGTTTTTCAATGGATTAAAATTCGAAGTTCCAAGTTACGCTTGGAAGTATGGGGAACAAGCTCACCTGGTAGGCTTTTATCTGAAATGATCCGGTGCCCAAATTGCCTTCATTAGCGAAGTAAATGAAATAAGGGTTTCTTCGGTTGTATAAATTGTAAATGGAAAAATTCCAACTGCTCTTGAATTTGCGCAATCGCTTTTCCTTTTCTCCGGTTTGTGGATTGATGCGTTCAACAAATTTTTCTTTACCTTTTACATTGCATGATATATCAGCTCGGTGATAAGGAGCCATGCGGAAACTGTTGCGATCGCCGTATCTACTGATTACTTGTCCTTCGTAGAAGTAGCGTTCTACTGGAAGAGTAATGGCATTGCCCGTTCCGTAAACAAACACAAATCCCAGATCTACTCGTTTATTGACCTCATAGTTCATCACGAAGCTGATGTCATGTCGGCGATCCCATCTCGCAGGAAAGGGGTTTCCATTATTGATCGTTTCGAATACGCGTTCGGTTTTGGCTAAGGTGTAACCCAACCAACCATTCAAAGCGCCTACACGACGTTTGAGAAAAAACTCTGCACCATAACTATAGCCCCGTCCAAAAACGAGTAAGTTGTCGATGTTATCATTAACGGTCTGCTCTGGTTGCGCTCCTTCGCGGTATTCGGATTGATTGCGCATGTCTTTGTAATAAACTTCTACACTGCTTTCCCACTTATCATCATCAAAATTGCGGAAGTAACCGATACTCACTTGCGTGCCAATCTGCGGACGAAGCACGTCGGTGCTAGGCAACCAAACATCGGTAGGTAGTGAAGTAGGAGAAAGGCTCGTCAAATGGATGTACTGATAGTTGCGCATAAATCCAGCTTTGATGCTCGAGCTTTTGCCCACTTCATAACGCACATTTAGTCGAGGTTCCAAACCACCGTAATTTTTTACTTTTTCACCTCGGTCATAACTCACTACCGTTGGAGGCAATGGAGAGCCGAAGGTATTCGTATTGGTGTTTTCGATGTATCGATCAAATGGTCCTACGTGAAGAAAGTAAGAGTAGCGAAGACCCGCGTTTATGCGAAGTTTTTCATTGATGTCAAATTCATCTTGTATGTACACGGCTGTTTCATGCGAATACAAGGTTACTTGATCGCCTAAATCAAATTCCACTTCGCCGCTCGAAGCGTAGGTATTGTTTGGTGTAAACTCGTGGAAGGTATAATCAACACCCCATTTGATGCGGTGAAGGTAGTTGGGGTAATAATCAAACTGCACTTTTGCACCATAGTCGCGAATGCCGCTTTTTAACCCAAATACAAATTGCTCTTGCTTACCTTGAAATTGGAATTGATAGTCCGTAAACGTGGCAATCGTATTCATGAATAGTTTATCGTTCATGATTCGATTCCAGCGAACAGTTGCTGTTGTATTTCCCCACGGTATTTTGGTTTCAAATCCGGCACTTTCACTTTTAAACCCAAATACATCGCGTCCGAAGTATCCGCTCAAAAACAACTGATCTTTTTTGGAAAGGCGATAATTGACTTTCGCATTGAGATCATAGAAATAATAGCCCGATCCACTGAAGTTGCTTTCTGGATTGATAAAAGGTTTGAGCAACACATCAATGTACGTTCTACGTCCTGAAATGATAAAACTCGAGGTGTCTTTTTTGATCGGCCCTTCTACCGTAAATCGGGATGCAATGGTTCCTACACCGCCCGAACCATGGTATTCTTTTCGGTTGCCTTCTTTCAAAGTAATGTCGAGCACAGAGGCCAAACGCCCGCCATAAGCTGCTGGCACGCCACCTTTGGTGAGTTCTAAATTTTTGACGGCGTCGGCGTTAAAGACAGAGAAAAAACCAAAGAGGTGAGAGGCATTATACACCGTTGAATTGTCTAATAGAATCAAATTTTGGTCAATGCCACCGCCTCGAACATAAAATCCCGCATTTCCTTCGCCGGCGCTTTGCACACCAGGAAGCAAACTAATGGTTTTTAAGATATCCACCTCACCAAAGAGCACGGGCAGTTTTTTGATTTGCTCCACTTCTAGTGATATTTTACCAATATCGGTGCTTTCTGTGTTGCTCTTTTTTTCTCCAACAATAACGATCTCTTCTTTGTTGATCACCTGCACCGCAAGATCTACGTTTTTCGTAATGTCCTTTTGCAAGACAATTTTGGAAGACTGAGTGGTGTAACCGATGAAAGAGTATTCAACAGTGTACTCGCCTTCTGGCACGGTCAAAGAATAGAATCCATACACATTGGTTCCTACACCTTTTCCCAATTCTTTGATGCTAACGATGGCTCCAATGAGCGACTCGCCAGTGCTAGCATCTTTTACTTCTCCACTGATGGTGTATTTATTTTGGGCAAACAGTCCAGTGGTGGATAGAAAAAGAGTAGAAAGTACAAGTATTAAGAGACGCATATTGCGGGTTTTCAGAATGGGCTCAAAAGTAGGGGCTATTTGGCAGTGCCGAATAGGTTTTTTCGTGTAAAAAATGGTTAACAGAAATTAACCGTCAGTGGATTATTGTCCATGGCCATGAGCGTATTTTCGCGCCGAACCTCGCCAAACCATGACACTGCGCCTTTTCTTGTTTGTTTTGCTTTGTTGGCCCATTACTTTATGGGCACAGGAACAAAACAAGCGTATGCTTTCTGCTCATTTTTCCACTACAGCGCCAAAGCTCGATGGAGAATTGAGTGAAGCGTGTTGGGCAGAAGCTCCGGTTACAGGCGATTTTATTCTCAACTCTCCACGGCCAGGCGACCCGATGGAGGAGAAAACAGAGGTCAGAGTTGTCTACACCAATGAAGCGATTTATGTTGCCTTCGTTAATTTCGATAGCCACCCTGACAGCATCGCCAATCAACTTGTCGGTAGAGATAATACGGGCAACCGCGACTACTGCGGCATCACCTTTTGTTGTTACCGTGATGGGATCAATGGCTTTGGTTTTTACTCGAGTCCTGCAGGCGAGCAGCGCGATGTGCGCATTGGAGGCGATGAGTATGATGAGTCATGGAACGCTGTATGGGCGTGTGAAACCAAAATTACGGATCGTGGGTGGACGGCAGAATTTAAAATTCCTTATGCTGCACTTCGTTTTCCTCAAAAGGAAGAACAGTTGTGGGATGTCAACTTTGAGCGCGAAGTGCGACGCAAAAGACATGTCGGGCATTGGAATAAAGTAGATCCGAATGCCGTGAATGAACTTGCTCAAATGGGCAGCCTAATAGGCATTAAAGGAATTGAACCTCCCAAAAGGATCTTTTTCTTTCCTTATCTATCCTCTTACTACGACATCGCTCAAAACCAAGATGCACCCTCTACCAAAGGCTTCAGCTACCGTGGTGGTATGGATATGAAAATTGGATTGAATGATGCATTCACGCTAGATGCTACCTTGATTCCCGATTTTGGCCAAACCATTAGCGATCAAAAAATCCTCAACCTTACTCCCTTCGAAATCCAATTTCAGGATAACCGACAGTTCTTTATCGAGGGAACAGAAATATTCAACAAGGCCGGACTTTTTTACTCGAGAAGGGTAGGAGATATTCCTGTGAACTACGATGCACCTTACAATCAACTCAACGTAGGTGAGACCGTAGTGGACAATCCAGGGCAAACACAACTGCTGAATGCTATTAAAGTCAGCGGCCGTAATAAAGGAGGCCTTGGCATAGGTATCTTTAATGCCATCACCGGACGATCGTATGCCACTATCGAAGATTCTTTGGGCAATCAGCGCTCCGTGGAAACTTCGCCATTGTCGAATTATAGCGTGGTGGTTTTAGATCAAAATCTCAAAAACAACAGTTACTTCAATATCACCAATACCAACGTAACCCGCGCAGGCTCTGTGTATGATGCGAATGTGACAGGATTCAACACTTCTTTGCGCAATAAGAAGAATACCTACGCCTTCGGTGGATCGGGTGTTTTAAATAAAAAAATTGGTCCTGATCAAACAGGGAAAAATGCTTCGGGTTATGCAGGTAGTGTTTCTTATGGAAAAATCAGTGGCAATTTCCGCTGGAATGCTGGTGCTTATGTGAACAGTGATACCTATGACCCGAACGATTTGGCCTTTTTAGCTGTAAATAACAACAAAGGCGTGTATGCTGAATTGATGTACAACATTTATAAGCCTTTTGGCAAATTCAATAACTTCTGGAGTTCCATTTCCTCTTTTTACGAAAACCTCTACGCCCCAAATCATTTCTCCAATATGGAGATCAATGGAGAGGCTGGAGTAACCGACAAAAAATTTCATTCCTATGGAATCTCCTTTGAATCTGCGCCCGTGCGTGGATTTGATTTTTTTGAACCCCGTGTCGATGGACGTTACTTTACCCGATTCCGCTATGCGGGTGGTGGGGGATGGATATCCACTGACTACCGACGTCGATTTGCTTTGGATTTGGGTTCTTGGAGTTATAAATATGAAAACGAAGGCCGCGTTCAGTTTAATTGGCGCATATCTCCGCGATTCAGGGTGAATGATCATTTGATGCTCATTTACGTGTATAGTCACCAAAATCATTTCAACGATTTGGGATGGGCTGCCCGAAATGGAAGTGAGCCTGTTTTCGGTAAAAGAGATGTCATTTCGCACACCAATGTACTTACCCTTTCATATGCCTTCAACCCTTGGATGTCGGCCAATTGCAGGGTTCGTCATTATTGGGGTTACTCGACTTATCGCCAGTTTTATAGCCTAAATCCAGATGGGACTCTAGGGGCAACCGATTTTAATGGATTTACACAAGCGGACAATAAAGAAGGAAGCGATGTAGATCGAAACTTCAACAGTTTCACCATCGACTTATTTTATCGTTGGATCTTCACCCCTGGAAGCGAGTTGGTGGTAGGTTGGAAAAATGAAATCACTGCCTTTGATAACAATGTAGCGCCAAGCCTCCGAGAGGATTGGGAATATACCTTTCAGTTACCCCAACGAAACACCTTCAGTTTGCGGGTTATCTACTTTCTCGACTATCGCATCTTTACCAGACATAAGGGAGATGCCATTCTGAGGAACGCGAATTTCTAAAAAAAAGTAGGGTTGGTGCAACCCTTTTTCCGAAATTAGTGTTTTCTATACACATGGACGAGCTCAAGGATATCATACAGGGCTGTGTCCGAGGCGAAAAGCGCTGGCAGGACAAGCTATATGGGAAGTATGCATCGCTTCTCTATGGTATCTGTTTGCGCTATGCCAAAAACAGGATGGAGGCAGAAGACGTGTTGCAGGAGGTTTTTGTTAAAATCTACTCCAACATACAAAGCTACCACCACGACGGAAGCTTCGAAGGTTGGCTTCGTCGGATTGCGGTGAACACGAGTATTACCCAATACCGAAAAAACCTGAAACATGCTTACCAAGAAGACGTAGACGACTTGGTGGCAAGAAGAAATGATCCAGTGGAATTTGAAGACCTCGAATTCACGGCGGAAGAAATGATGTTATGCATCAACAAATTGCCAGCTGGATATAAGACAGTGTTTAATCTCTATGTAGTAGAAGGCTACATGCACAAAGAGATCGCAGATATGTTAGAGATCGATGTAAATACATCGAAGTCTCAGCTCTCTCGAGCAAAAACCTACCTGCAGCGTGAATTGAACGATTTGAGTAAGACAAAAATAAAAGCGGAATGACCGAGGAAAAGTTTTTTAAAGGAGTGCACGATTCGTTGAGCAACTATGCGCCAGAAGTACCTGCTTCTGTGTACACGGGTATGCGCCGCAAAATGTGGTTGAATGGTTTCCTTTCTATGAAATGGAATCAATTGAACGTTTGGTATGTGTTGTTGGGAGCTTCCATGCTTTCTGCCGTCTTGTTTATGAATACCAACGAAAGTGTGATTGCCAAAAAGGTAGATCAAGCTTCTCCAATAATGGAGCAAGTAAAAGCTACTGTATCGAATACCACTGTTCAGGCAGCTTCAGTAGTAGATCATTCTTCTACTGTTTCTGCTTCTTCGGTAAAGGGTTGTTCTACGGCGATGTCATGCACTGCTAAGCAGGAAGCCACAGCTGCAAAATCTTCAGTAACGGAAAAACCAACGGAAGTTATGGCGCCAAATGCAACGGAGCCTGCTCTAGCCGAAGCCGTGAGCCAGGAAGAGATTTCAGTGGAAGAAGAGCTCGGCACTCAGCCTGAGGTAAAAAAAGCGGTTGAGAAAAAGAAGAAAGGAAGAAAAATGTTCATGGACATTATTGTTGATGAAACCACCAAAAAATAAAATTCTATATTCGCTGTAATCAATCAGCTACGCAGTGAAACAAGGATTTTGGATAAAATTGAAAAGCAACATTACATTAGTAGTGTTGCTTTTTGCTTTTGGACAAAATCTAATGGCTATCCATTGTGAATCGGATACGCTCATTCTCGATGGCGAGATGATTTATATAGAAAAAAGGGAAGTAGAAGTTGATTTAGATTCTTTGTCGAAAGAGAAACGCAACGATGTCATTGCTCCAAAAGACCAAACTCATTTTTGGTTAGGCATCAACGCCGGTGCTTCGTTGATGCGAATCGGCCAAACCACCAGTTCTGATTCGTTGGTCACACTCGCTGAATTTTTGGGAAAAGACAATGCCTTCACGCTGCAGCCCTTATTGAATGTTGAAGGGGGCTTAATGTTCAATAATTCCATTGGGCTGTTCGGTGCCGTGGGCGTGCAGCGCATTACATGCTCGGTGCCAGGGATCAATGAAAGCGAACTAGCACCCTCGGACCAAATTTCTCAATTTGAAAATCGAAATGGCCAACTTTGGCAATATTACACCTTCCCCGTAGGGCCTGGCTTTGAAACGGATACCGTTCAGGTGAGTTTAACCAATAACAAGCGCACGGGACTTCTTCTAACAACTCAGCTCGGGGCTAAATTTTTCTTGTCGAAAGCGACCTTTGAAGACAAAGGCGACTGGAAAGTATATGGTTCTATAGCCCTCCAATGGAGTAAAACCATCGGAGATCAGTATGGGGCACTAGAAGGAAAAAAAGCTGTTTTACTCAATGAGAATGGAGGCTACCGCCTGATTGGTGATGACACGTTCAAATCAGAGAAAAGTATATTCAGTTCATTGGTGGGATTGGGGGTTATGCGCCAATTCAACAAAACTTTTTATGGTCAAATGGGATTAACCACCTTTTTTCCTCCCTCGTGGCTCACTGCTGAGGCCGATTACCGCATCCGCTTTTCTACCACCACATTCAGCGTAGGTTTGGTGAAGTATTTCTAATCTGTTCATAATAAGTGGACAAATGTTGGGCGATTAATCAGAAATCTTAGCTAGTTACTTTGATAATTAGTTATTTATGGTTACATTAGCGCACTATCTTAACATCACTAATGAGATCACTATTTTCCATAGCGTCTTTTGTGTTGCTCGCCCTTTCTGTGCAAGCACAATTAGTGAATAAAAGTTTCGAAAATTCCAATACCTGGCCTACACAATTAGGCCAATATCTATTGGTCAACGGTTGGTCAAATGCCGCAAGTGCAACAGCAGATCCAGATTATTATCATGTGTTAGGTACCTCGGCTGCCGATTTACCTGAAACACCTTTCGCAATCGTAGAAGCCTACAAAGGCGATGCGATCATGGGCTTCATTGCTACCGGCGAAAAGTTTACCAATCAACGCGAATACATCAATACCAAATTTACCAACCCTTTGGTGGTAGGTAAAAAATACCACATTAGTTTTAAAATCACGAACGGCACAAAAACAGCCGTTTCGACTTCGGGTCTTTCTACTGATAATTTAGGTTTACTATTTACCATAGATGAAGCTACCCAAGTAGGAACTTCGCCCATTTTGATGACGCCTCAGCTCGTGCATCCGGGTGTAGTGTATTCCCGTGAGTGGATTCAAATCGAATTTGATTTTGTAGCCGATCAGCCCTATAACTATATGACATTGGGTGTATTTGGAACAGACGATGACAAAAATATCGCTGCAGCGGAACCGAGCGCTTCGCTGTATGCTTATTACTTTGTCGACGACTTTTTCATGTCGCCCGTCTCTACGCCTGATCGCCCAATTGAAGATCCCAAAGAGAAAAACCCACCGGTTATTCCAGTTATCGATCCTAATGGTCTAGTGGAGGATTTTCAAGTGCCCAATGCCTTTACTCCAAACAATGATGGAGTGAACGACCTATTCTTTCCTGTTTCGGATAAAATTGAAGTGTACACGCTTTCCGTTTTCAACCGCTGGGGTGAAAGAGTATTCTACTCCGAAGATCCAACTTTAGGATGGGATGGAACTTTCCGAGGTTTACCCGCTTGCTCTGATACCTACGCGTGGGAAATCTCTTACACTATCTTCGAAGATAACGTTGGCTTCGTTAATAAGAATCAAAAAGGTATCGTTACCATGATTCGCTAACAGCATCGGAGCATCTTCCTTGCTACTTTTGCTGCCTCATGAAATCCTCTGTTGATCTCGCTACCGCTCATTGGTCAAACGCACTGATGAAAGCATACTTGTCTAATGACGAACGTGTGCGCCCATGGATTGCCGATTGGCCGTCAATAGAAGCGCTCAAAAAGGTAGCCGTTCACCAACCATATTCTGAGGCAAAGAGAACACGTTTGGTCAATGCACTCAAACGCCAGTATAGCCATTTACAACCAAGCGAAGCCACATTAAACAACATCGAGTCATTGCTCAGCAATAACTCATTTACGATCACTACTGGTCATCAAATTTGCTTGGCTACAGGCCCTCTTTATTTCATCTATAAAATTGTCTCCGCAATCAAATTAGCAGAGAAGTTTAATGCGGCGAACGTCGACTTGAAAGCTGTTCCAGTGTATTGGATGGCAACGGAAGATCATGATGCCGCAGAAATAAGCAGTGTTAAATCAAACAATCAAACGTTTACCTGGGATCATCAGCAATCCGGTGCAGTAGGTGAATTTGATACTACAGGTATTCAGCAGTGGCTTGATCAATGGGCGCCCGCACAGTATAAACAAGTGCTCGAGCAATCGTATGCATTGCCAACACTGGCCGATGCAACGCGTTATTTGGTGAATGAACTTTTTTCGTCCTCTGGCTTAGTCATCATCGATGGTAATGATTCCGATTTAAAGGAGTCGATGATTGATTTGTTCCAGCAAGAGCTAATGGAGCATCCTGCATTTCAAGAGGTGAATGTGCAAACTACTGCTTTGATCAATGCGGGTTTTCATGAACAAATTCATGCAAGAGAAATCAATTTGTTTTTCTTGGAAAAAGGAAAGCGAACGCGCATTGAACGAAAAGATGAACGATACCAACTCAGCGATGAGTCTCGGTATTTTGAAAAGCAAGAACTGCTTGATTTGATTAAAAATCAAACGTATCTGTTCAGCCCAAACGTAATAATGCGTCCTGTTTATCAAGAGGTCATTCTTCCCAATCTTGCATACATCGGCGGTCAAGGTGAATTAGCCTATTGGTTGCAACTGAAGTCATATTTTGATCGTGTTCAAGTGAGCTTCCCTATTCTTGTTCTTCGTGATAGTGCGCTAGTGGTTTCATCACGCACACTCCAGCGCATGCAGAAGTTGGGAATTCAGTTGAGCGACTTGGAAAAGGAACAGCATCAAGTGGTGAGAGAAGTGCTCCAGCAATCGGGTGACGTGGATTTGGAAGCCGAAAAGCAGCTCATCACTAAAGCATTTGAACCCATTGTCGAAAAGGCGAAATTGGCCGACGCCACGTTAGAAGCTACAGCTAAAGCAGAGCTTCAAAAACAATTGACGGCAATTGAAAATTTGGAGAAACGCTTTTTCAAAGCGCTTAAATCAAAAGAAGAAGTGAAGGTTCAGCAAATTCAAAAAATCTGGGACGAGTGCTTCCCCGTAAATGGTTTGCAAGAACGTATTGAAAATTTCTTTGTCATTCAAAGTGAAACGCAAAGCCAACTGATACCACTTTTAATGGACTGCTTCAATCCGCTAGATCACTCCATGAAAATAGTGGTAGTGGACTAAACTCAAAGACGGCGCATGTATTCTTGAAGTATGATGGCGGCGCTAATTTTATCTAGGTTTTCTTTTTTCTGACGATCACTTTTTTTCATTCCACCCATGAGCATAGCTTGTGCTGCCATGCTGCTAGTAAATCGCTCATCTTCGATATCCACCTTCAACAACGGAAACTTTTTAGCTAGTTTTTCGGCTAGTTCCAATTGATTTTGGGTAACATGCCCATCTTCACCATTGAGTTTTCGGGCTACACCTACTACAATCGTATCTACTTTTTCTTTTACCACTAACTGGTCAAGATAGCCCATGAGCTTAGGAGTATCAACGGTTTCCAAAGGAGATGCGATCATTTTTAGATCGTCAGTAATAGCGATTCCGCAACGTTTTAAGCCATAATCGATGGCAATAATTTTAGGCATGCACAAATAAAGGGATTGGCCGTTATTTTTGACGAAAATTACATCGGAAAAATGCAAGAGGTAAAAGAACTCATTTTAGCCTGTTGGGATAATCGCGAATTACTCCAGCAAGAAATCTACCGAAACGCCATTCGTACGGTTATCGAAGCCTTAGATAAAGGTCATTTGCGCGTTGCCGAACCTCTGGAAAACGGTCAGTGGCAGGTAAATGAATGGGTGAAGAAAGCAGTAGTCATGTATTTCCCCATTCAAGAAATGAGAGTACTAGAAGCAGGTCCGATGGAGTTTTATGACAAAATGGAACTCAAGCGCAACTACAAAGAACTTGGTGTGCGTGTTGTTCCTCATGCTGTTGCTCGTTATGGCGCTTTTCTAGCGAAAGGTGTCATTATGATGCCTTCTTATGTGAATATTGGTGCTTATGTAGATAGCGGTACAATGGTGGACACTTGGGCCACGGTGGGCAGCTGCGCTCAAATAGGAAAGGATGTGCACTTGAGCGGTGGTGTGGGAATTGGTGGTGTATTGGAACCATTACAAGCCGCTCCAGTGATCATCGAAGATGGCTGCTTCATTGGTTCACGATGTATAGTGGTAGAAGGAGTGCGTGTGGGGAAAGAGGCTGTGCTTGGTGCCAATGTAGTACTAACGGCAAGCACGAAAATCATTGATGTAACAGGTAACGAACCGGTTACTTATGTGGGCGAAGTACCTGCAAGAGCGGTTGTAATTCCGGGAAGTTATAAGAAGGAATTT
This sequence comes from Bacteroidota bacterium, assembly GCA_039798265.1. Taxonomy (GTDB): domain Bacteria; phylum Bacteroidota; class Bacteroidia; order Flavobacteriales_D; family Sanyastnellaceae; genus JBDKGH01. Next base: position 31,254 of record JBDKGH010000061.1, read on the forward strand.
GCGGCAGGGGAATACAATGTTCCTTGTGCGCTGATCATTGGCTCTCGCAAGCCATCAACGGATTTAAAAACGTCTTTGAACGCGGCTTTGCGCGAATATGAAGTAGCAGTATAATGTTGCCAAAAAAAATCCTAGTCATACAAACAGCTTTCATCGGCGATGTCATTTTAGCGACATCGGTGGTGGAAAAACTACACCTGCATTTTCCCACTGCATCCATTGATATGCTCGTAAGAAAAGGCAATGAAAGTTTGTTGGCAGGACACCCTTTTTTGCGCAGCGTAAAAGTGTGGAACAAACGCGAAAGTAAATGGAAACATCTTTTCCAAATGCTGAGTGGTATTCGCGCTGAAAAGTATGATCTGGTGGTCAATCTCCAACGGTTTGCATCCAGTGGGGTGCTCACTGCTTTTTCGGGGGCAAAGCACACGGTTGGTTTCGATAAAAATCCACTTTCTTTTTTGTTTACCAAAAAAGTTCCGCATCTCATCGGATCAATGGATCAGCCGAGCGATCATGAAGTAAAAAGGTGTTTGCGAACCATTGATCATATCGTGGGCACTGACTTTGTTTCGCCGTGCTTGTATCCTACAGCGAAAGATAAAGAAGTAGTAAAACCCTTAATCGGGGAATCATTTATCACCATCAGTCCAGCGTCTGTTTGGTTTACAAAACAAACCCCTCTCGCCGTATGGAGTGATTTTCTGCAAAAAATTCCGGATCAAAAAGTTTATGTTCTCGGAGGTCCTGGTGATCAAGCAATAGCAAATGAGTTGATTGCATTAAGTGGTCACACCCATATAATTTCTCTCGCTGGAAAATTGTCCTTGCTTCAGTCAGCTGAGCTCATGACGCATGCAGAGATGAATTATACGAACGACAGCGGTCCTTTGCATTTGTGCAGTGCGACTAAAGCGCCCGTCACAGCTGTTTTTTGTTCCACCATTCCGGAGTTCGGTTTTGGTCCTATTCACTCCAATGGTAAGGTGGTACAAACGAATGAACGCCTTTCTTGTCGCCCTTGCGGTTTGCATGGGTTTAAGGCCTGTCCCAAAGGACATTTTAAATGCGGAGAAATTGAAATTGACGCGTTGATACAGCAACTTCCATCATGAAGTCCTTTCGAACCATAGTCCAAGTTCCAAAAAAGGCGAACTATGATCATCGCCATCGCTTTCATTTTGAGGGCTCTTGTTTTGCCGAAAACATTCGCAGATCAATGGAGCAGTGCGGTTTCGATTGCACGGGTGGACATCATGGTATTTTGTATCATCCGTTGGCCATGGCTCAATCCATCGATGAGGTTTTGCAACAGAAAAAATATGAAGCCAATGACCTTTTTTGCTCTGGTGAAAAATGGGTAAGTCTCTCACATCACGGTTCTTTTTCTAATGTGAATAGGGAGGAAGCGATGGAGAACATCAACGCTCTAATAGAAGAAGGCTTTGTTCACTTGACCCAAGCAGACGTGCTGATTGTGACCTTTGGCACATCATGGGCCTGGAAACATAAGGAGTCCAATCGAGTAGTTGGCAATTGTCATCGCCTACCGCAACAAGCATTTACTAAAGAGCTCAGTTCGGTGAGCGAAATGGCCATGACTTGGATGGTGCTCATGGGAAATTTATTGGAAAAAAACGACCAGCTCAACATCGTATTTACGGTTAGTCCAGTGCGTCATACGCGCGAGGGTATGGAAGAAAATAACCTTTCAAAGGCTCAGCTGCGTTTATTGTGTCATGAATTGGTGAAGGCCTTTCCGAATCGGGCTACTTATTTTCCCGCTTATGAAATAATGATGGACGATTTGCGCGACTATCGTTTTTATGAGTTGGATATGATTCACCCCAATGGAGCGGCCATCGAGTACATCCGCGATGTGTGGGCACAAGCTTACGTGGATCCTACTGCTTGGAAAGCAGCGCTAGAAATTGAAAAACTGATCCGATTTGTGGAGCACCGCCCATCAGCGGAAGGAATGACCAAACACGCTGAAAAATCGAAGGAGGTCTTTGCACAGATTGAAAACTTAAAAAAACAGTCTTTTTCCGATGGAAGGTGACAAGGGTCTGTGTACTATTGGGAGTTCTGTAAGTGTTTGTTTATTAGTTGTTTGAATTTCCTTGGAGGAAAACGATTTTCTCATGAAGTAAAACCGTTGAAAAATGAGCAAGGACTTAATCACCTTTCTTTGATCTATTAACATAGAAGTAACATACAAGTTGCAACATTGCAGTTGGAAAATCAATACAACCCAAAAGCAATGAAATTGTCTGGAATTTTCAGTTTTCTCGTTCCGAAAAGCGCCTTGTTTTTCGATCTTTTCGCAGAGGATACTGCTAACTTAGTGGAGCAAGCCCATGTATTCAATAGTATTTTTAAGACTAACGATAAGCAAGAGATTAGCAATATCATTAGAAAAGTAAAAGAATTGGAAAGCAAAGGGGATGAGATCACTCACAAAATATTCCTAGAGCTTTCGGCCAATTTCATCACACCATTCGACCGTGAAGATATACACGCCTTGGCAACGAGTATCGATGATATCGCAGATTACATCAATGGTTCCGCTTCTCGTATTGAATTGTATGGTGTAGAGAATTTCTTGAAAACCATGGAATTGTTGAGTGAAGTATTGATCAAGCAAACAGAGGAGATTGATGCCGCTGTTCGCGATCTAAAAAATATGCGCAATGCACAACGCGTGCGCGATGCGATTGTTCGCATCAACTCATTGGAAAATCACGCCGATGATTTATTTGATCAAGCTATTGCCCGTTTGTTTTCTGAATCAAACAACCCAATTGAGGTGATCAAATTAAAAGAAGTATTGAGCAACTTGGAAACGGCCACCGATAAGTGTGAGGATGTTGCCAATGTGCTCGAATCAATCTTGGTGAAAAACTCATAATCAAACGCACTAACCAACATGGAAGCATTAACCCTGTTGTTCTTGGTAATCGCCTTGGCGTTTATTTTTGACTTCATTAACGGTTTTCACGACTCAGCAAACTCCATTGCTACTATCGTCTCTACGCGCGTTCTTACTCCATTTCAGGCTGTCGTATGGGCTGCTGTTTTTAACTTCATCGCTTATTGGATTTCCGAGTTTAAAGTAGCGGACACCGTTGCAAAAACGGTGGAAGGTGGAGCAATTACACTTACGGTCATCTTTGCGGGTCTAGTGGCCGCGGTCATCTGGAACCTTCTAACATGGTGGTGGGGTATTCCTTCTAGCTCTTCGCACACCTTGATTGGTGGTTTTGCGGGCGCAGCCATCATGCACGCAGGTTCTTTTGAAGTAGTGAAAATGGATAAGATCAAACCCTTGTTCTTGTTTATTTTCCTTGCACCCATTATCGGTATGCTCCTTTCTTATTTCATCTCCATTTTGATGCTATGGATCTGTAAGCGAGGTAATCCTTCAAAACTCGATCGTTGGTTTAAGCGCTTGCAGTTGGTTTCTTCTGCTTTGTTTTCTGTAGGTCACGGTGGTAATGATGCTCAAAAAGTGATGGGTATTATTTCAGCTGCATTGATCGTATTTGTAGCGCAACACCCAGAAAACATTAAGCCTTGGATGCACATTGTGCAAGAAGCTAAAATCGTGGATGGTAAAGAAAAATTGGTGATTAAGTCGATTCCAGAATGGGTGGTGTTGGGCTGTTATACAGCCATTGCACTCGGCACCATGATGGGCGGATGGCGCATTGTGAAAACGATGGGTACAAAAATTACCAAAATGACTCCTTTCGAAGGTGTGGCCGCGGAGTTTGCAGGTGCCTTCACATTGTTTGGTACTGAAAAATTAGGAATTCCTGTCTCGACCACTCATACCATCACCGGTTCTATCATTGGTGTGGGACTAACCAAGCGTATTTCGGCTATTAAGTGGGGCATTACCGGTAAACTTTTGATCGCATGGATCATCACGATTCCGATTTCAGGTACGATGGGCGCGATTACTTACCTCATCTGCCAATGGATTGGCATGGTGCATTGATAAAAAATATTTTCAATAAAAAAGCTCCCGATGGTTGAAGTCGGGAGCTTTTTTTTGCTCAACAAAGAGAATATTTTTTTAGTGCTGACCGCTCTCTGTGCAAGTACCAGCGCACACTAGATTCCATTGATTGTTCACTTTGTTAAAAGTGAATTTGGTGTAGGTATGTTGTGTTTGCATACCTTGTTGATCTTGTTCTGTAAAGTAAGTCTCTTGACCAATGTAACGCAGCTTGTAATGAATGCCAGTCAACTTGCGCTCGTTGTTAAACTGAGGAAGGTAGTGGAACTCTATACCCAATGCTTCCAATTGGTAACGGAGATTGCCTAATTCTTCACGGCTGGTAGTGCCATTAATGGTAACTTGGATTTGCTCGTTGGTTACAATGTTTTGAGAAAAGGCGATACTACCTGTAAAACAAGCAGCAGCAACTAAGGCGATTCGAATGATTTTCATAGTAGATTCGATAATATGACTACAAGACTACGAAAAAAGTCGAATGGTTGTCCCCTACATTTGCGGCTTAAATTGTTTTTTTACCATGAGCTCAGCAAAAATTTTGGCCGAAATCAAAAAGGATCTCTTCAGCAATGACGAAACGGTAGTGATGAAGGCCCTGAATCAGACACGTGACAATGGAAACGCCTCTTTTGTTGAGCCTTTGCTATCCCTTTACACCAGCACACCATCTGCCCTAGTAAAGGCTGAGATTGCCGATATGCTTTCCAATTTGAAAGTTTCAGAAACGGACGAGGCCTTTCTAACTTTTCTGGAACAACCCCAGCATAAAGCGTTTTACAAGGACGTAGTCGCCTTTATGTGGAATTCAGGCCTAGAACCGGTAGATCATATGGCCTTTTTTGTAAAACTGGCCATCGAGGGCGATGAGGCTCTTATTCTAGAAGTGCTAACGCTCATTGAAAGCATCGAAAGTGAATTTCCCGAAGATCAAATTTCGGACAGTACCAATCAACTGCGTACCTATTTGGGTAATGAAAAAGATGGTCAGTCTAACCGTGTGAAACTTTTACGCGAATTGCTGAAAGTGGTGGAAAGTGCTCAAGAAAGTTATTTCTGAGACCAGCGCGCATAAACCATTAAAGCAAAAACAAGTGAAGCGAGTTCGCCTTGTCCTTTCATGAAGGCTTGATTAATTTGCTCAAGAGCCACAGCATTCAAATGCGGGTCTTGCTTGAGCACAGTTAAGCAGTCGAGCCATTCACTTTTCCAAGCACCTTTTAACCATGTTTCAATAGGTACTTCAAAGCCTTTTTTAGGACGATCGAGAATAGACATCGGTAAGTAGTCCTTTGCCAACTGGCGCAGCACTTTTTTACCTTCATGTTGATCAACCTTCGTTGATAAGCCCATCGAGTTTGCCGCTTCCACCACCCGATAATCGAGGAATGGGCTACGAACTTCTAAGGCATGCTGCATGCTCATCAAATCTAGTTTCACCAACATATCATTGGGTAATACCATGTGCTGATCCCACTTTAAAAAATCGACATCCGCCGGAATATCGAGGTCAGTTGGCCGCACACCGGGCAATAGGGAAGAAATCCAACGTTCTTCGTTCCAAGCTGTCCATAGGTGATAACGTTCAATTGAATTTTGAGAAAGACCTTTTGACAACTTGTGCAATTGTCGAATACGATCATTCCATCTGTTGCTTCTACCGCTTGCTAGGTTACGAGTGATGGCGGCTCCTGCGTGCACCGCAAATCGTGAAAATGGATTCACCTCTTCTGCGAGAATCAACGCGCGGTGTTTGCGATATCCGCCAAACAATTCATCGGCAGCATCGCCACCTAGAGCTACAGTGACATGTTTTTTCATTTCGCCGGACAAAAGCAAAACAGCCAAAGAACTGGAGTCGGCAAAGGGCTCATCAAGACTTTCCACAAAGCAAGAGAGCTGCGCCCGAACATCCTCCGTAGTAACGGGCAGCGTGATATGATTAGACCCAATGTGTTTCGCTACCAGTTCTGCCGCTTGTGCTTCATTGTAATAAGCTTCTTCCGGAAAGGAAAGGGTAAATGTTTTTAAATCGCTTTTTTGCCGTATGGCTATGGCCGCGATAAAGGAGGAATCTATTCCGCCGCTGAGAAAGGCCCCAACTGGCACATCGGCATTAAGTCTTATATCAACGGCATCGAGTTATACTTCTTGAAAGTAAAGCGGACTACTTGATGTTTTTTGTTCGTGATACCAAGCGGTTGGTTCCGAAACTTGATGGTTGGATATTTTTATAAAATGACCGGGAAGAAGTTTTTTATACTCTTTAAAAATGCTGTTCGGCGCAGGTATGTAGGAGTATTGCAAGTAGGCATAGAGTTGCGATACGTCCAAGGTTTTGCGCAGCTCGAATGCATCGAAAATTTTAGCTTCACTCGCAAAAAAGAACTCGCCGTTCTGTTGATGCGAATACCAAAGCGGTTTTTCTCCGTAGCGATCGCGAGCGAGCAGTAAGCGTTTTTCAGCAACCTCGTAAAAAGCTAAAGCAAAAAATCCATTGAAATAAGTCAGTGCATTTTCGCCCATCGCCTGGAGAAGGAGCAAGGCCACTTCTGTATCGGAGTGAGTGAGTGGTTGAAGATGAAATTGATCAATTAACGACCGATAGTTGAAGAGCTCTCCATTAAAAACAATTGCAAACTTTCCACACGGCGATAACATCGGTTGATTGGCCTGTGGCGATAAATCGACAATGCTAAGTCTATTATGACCGAGTAGTAAGTGATCATCTTCATAAATTCCAGTGTGGTCTGGTCCTCTGTGCTTCTGTTGAGACAAAGCATGAGGAAACTGCTGCTTACGCAGTGCCTTTTGATTTCCCCAATACCCCGCAATACCACACATAGTGATGATTTATTTTTTTCGAAGATAGAGGTAAAAAAAATCCCCCTTTCGGAGGATTTAGTTTTTTATCTGAAGATGGTAATGTTACCTGTTATTTCTTTGACTTCATTGTTATAGCCCCAGGCCTTCACAAAGAATGGATATACACCGTCTTCAACAAAGTAGTTAAAGGAGTTGTAAGAGTCGGCTACCCAAGGAGTGTTCGCATCATTGGCGGTGAAGATCACATCACCCCAACGATTGAACACGTAAATTTCAATGGTCTCAACACTGTTCGCCACGATTCGCCATACATCGTTCACTCCATCACCATTGGGTGAGAATGAATTGGGAATGTACAACTGTGGAGGAGAAGTAATGGTGGTGAAATTTTCGCCTTCACAACCTTGTGGGGAAATTACATGAAGCACCACTTGATATTCTTCGATGCCTTCGAATCCGTGCGTTACCACAGGTCCTACACCAGTTGCTCCATCGCCAAAGTCCCAAGCGTATTGACAACCGATACAAGAAATGGTATCGCTAGCTACAAATTCATACACATAAGGAGAAACTTCTTCGTAGGTAAAAGGTGCTTCTAAGTTGAGCATGTAAACTGTTACAGGTTCTGAACCGTAGTTACCACAAACGTCTGTGGCTGTTACGGTGTATGTTTCCGTTTCACTCACTGCTGAAATAGTAAAATCGGCACCATAAAAGTTATTGGGAGACCATAGATAAGAGTAGTCGCCTAAACCTCCAGAAGCAAGCGCGGTAAGCGTTAAACCGGTACCTTCACAAATGCTAGTGTCAGGAGTAGCTGTAATGTTGATAGGTAGGTTGGGCACATTAATCATGATCGACTCGGATGTAAGTGAGCCACAGTAATCTGTTACGTTTACGATCACTTCCGTGTCTAAGCCGGTTTGAATCGTGTAGCTATCCGTAATACTCACCACTTGACCATTTACGATCCACTCAAATTCAAATGTTCCTGTACCATCAGCGGCAGTCGCATTAAGCACTGTTTGATCTAAACAGGTTACTTCTTGGTCCTCTGTGGTGGTTACGGTGATGGCTGGATTGTCCAGTGTAATATCTACCGTAGCTGTAGAGGTAGCGCTACACTCATCTGTAATGGTCACCGAAACTTGTGTAGATTCCATGGTGGTAAAGTCAACAGTAGGTGTAGTGCCTAGTGGTGTACCATTGTTGTTCCAAATGTAACTGAAGGTACCTGTACCACCTGTTGCAGCAGGGTCCAGGGTGAAAGTATCTAAGCAAGTACCGCTTAAAGAAGCAGGTAGGTTATTGAAAATGGCAGGACTATCAATAATAATCTGCACGGTGCTTTCTGTTTCTTGACCGCAGTTGTCAGATACGACTAATGTTACTTCACCCGGAGCATTCATACCGGGGTTGTCGTAGTTTTCATCCCACTCATCCCATTCCATCACTCCGTTGGTTGACCACGAGTAGAAGTAGCTTGGTGTTCCGCCACTAACGCTTGCTGTGAAGTTGAATGGATCGTTACATCCAACAGTGAAACTCGGAGGAAGAATAACGTTGATAGCAGGACTGTTAATGGAAATGTCAATAGCATCGGTTGCTGTAAATCCGCATCCATCGGTTACGGTGATGTTAACCAAACCTGGGCCGTTCCAAGAGAAATAGCTCAATGAGTTTTGCCAACCCCACAGGTTGTTACCATTTTCGTCTGTCCAATCGTACGTGTAGTCAGCGTCACCGCCAGTTGCAGTAGCAGTCAAGTCAACCCAACCACCGCAGTCCAATACAGATTGATCACCTTGATCTATGCTGATGGCTAAAGGATCAAAATCATTGATGCTTACCACGAAGTTACCGCTGGAGCTAGCTAGCCCACAGGTATCACTAACGGTAAGAACATAAGTTGTAGTGAGGGAAGGCGTAACGTTTATGGTTTCTGTTGTTTCCGTTGTTGACCAGGAGTAGGAGTAGTTGCCGTATCCACCGGTAATTACGGGCTCTAAAAGTTGTGTTGCACCTTCGCAAATGGTGTAGTTTTGATCCACCACATCGATGGGTTCAGCGGTATCAGAAACAAAAAAGTTGTAGCTGGATTCAAGCGACAATCCTGAACAAACAGCAAAATTGGTAATGGTCAAATCCACTGTTTCAATGCCTTCTACAATATTGTCTTGAATGGCGTCAAAGGGCACAACGATGGACATCATCCCCGGAGCGAACACCAAAGAGTCTGGAAGGTTCAAGTAATCGGCACCTTCAAGAGCCACTCCACCCCAATCGAGGTAAGCTATTAACTCATCGTTAGGATCGCCAGTTTCAGGACGACTAAAAACGATGTCAACAGAACCACAGTCTTCAAATACAGTATCGTCATTGGGACCACCCGCTTCGAAAGAAAGAGCAACATCGATTACCAAATTACTCGTGAATGATTCGCGCTCAAGGATTACGTAACTATTATAGGATGCATCATACCCATCGGCCACGGCTAATTTGATGTGGTAAGTAAGACCACATTGCACTATTCCAATAGCAGTAAGCACGTCAGTATATCCGTCGGCATTGGCGTAATAGGGGTTGGTATAACACTCATCGGTGTCAATAGGAGCTCCGCCGGCACCGGTATAATCTTGATTGTAAAACTCGCAGTAGTTACATGGTCCTGCGTTAGAAGTACCATTGTTTAAGGTACCAATACCTACGGGGATATCTGTACCTGGGATAAGAGCAATGTTGATGGCGTTATTCGCAAAGGTGCCATTGATACCAGGTCCGCTCAAAAAGAAACCAAAAAAGTCATTATAAACAGTTCCAGGAGCTGTAAAGTCGGGATATTCTTCTGATGCCCAGATGTAGTTAAATCGCAAAGTATCACCCAGCGGAACGAAGTCAAATTCGATGATGGACCAATCCAATGCAGAAGAGTTAGCTCCTCCCGCATCTGCCAAAACGTTAAGGTCAGGATCACTTGAAGTAGCTGTGGGGTTAAAGTTGTCAGAACCTAAAACGTTATTGGGGCCCACCAAAGAAGCGGCACTTCCCGTGCTCATGATAAAGCCCGACTGAATACCTAAGTTGCAATCAATACAATCCAAAGAACCGATGGTCGTCTCCACACCATTGGCGGGCTGACCATTAAACGTAATATTTGTTGCAGTGATGTTAGGGCCCAACAATACATCTTGAACGTACTGTTGAACTGTCATCGTATTGCTGATCACCAATTGACTTTTGGAGCTAAGCACCAAGGCCAACAATACAATCGATAACGTAAAAATCTTCTTCATAGACTCGTTTTGGTAAACAATGGACAAAGCTTTATGGCTAAGAGTTGCATCTAAAGGCAATTTAGATATTGACAAAGTTCGTGATTCGCTGCATCTTTACCAAAGAATGAAGCAGGAATATTCAGATATATTAGGTAAGGCAATCTTGGATGTTCACCGAGGGCATAAATCTGCACCTGTTGAGGTATGGATGAATGGGCAACGTGAAGCGGATTATCAAGCTGATGTATTCTTGCGTTCCTACCGTCAATTGTTGGCTTGGGAAAAAACAGCCTTGAAATTGGCCAAAGGAAGCGTTCTCGATGTAGGAGCCGGCGCGGGCACCCACAGTTTGGTTCTTCAAAAAAGGAATTTTGATATTACCGCGATCGAAATCTCGCCTTTGTGCTGTGAAGTGATGCGCGAAAGGGGTGTTCAGCAAGTGATGAATGAGAGTGTTTTCAACCTCAAGGGAATAGAGTACAACACCATTTTGCTCATGATGAACGGATTGGGTATGGCCGGAACGGAAGCCGAAACCTTGCGTTTGTTTAAGCATTTGAAGCGATTGCTCGCTAAGGGAGGACAAATTATAGGAGACTCAACGGATATTCTATACGCTCGAATGAACGCCATGGCGAATTTCGAAAGTAACGGAAAATTTTACGGGGAAGTTGAGTTTCAGTTGTCCTATAAAAACAAAAAAGGTACACCCTTTCATTGGCTGTACCTAGATCCAGTATTACTGGCAGAGTTGTCGGATAAAGCAGGCTTGAAAGCCGAAATCATCCATCGGGACAAAGATTTTCATTACCTCGCCCGATTGACGAGGGCTTAACGGAATTCTCTCAATTCACTCATCAAACGCTTTCTCGCATGAAAGATGCGGCTTTTTACTGTTCCCATCGGGATGTTCATCTCAGCAGCAATTTCATCGTAGTGATGTCCGTCCAAAAACATTTGAAACGGCTTCTTGAACTCAAAACTCAAGCGATCAATAGCCAAGTTGATGTCTTTTTCGTTGATTTTTGAGCTAACGGTATCCTCAGAAACTTTACCGTAGTTCAAGTAAAACTGATTCTGAGTCTGATCGGTAATCGTATTTTGAAGCTTCTTGCGCTTATAGTTATTAATAAAGATGTTGCGCATGATCGTGAACAACCAACCTTTGAAGTTGGTGCCATCTTGGAAGTTGTCCTTGTAACGAAGTGCCTTCAGCATCGTGTCTTGTAACAAATCTTCCGCTTCTTCCGAATTACGAGTGAAGTTGTACGCAAAGCCTTTTAGATAAGGAGCGTTCAGTACTAACTGGTCATTAAATTCAATGGTGCTCATTTGGCTTTTAGGTTCTTTGTTTAATAATCTGAGGCAAAGATTAAACAAAAAATGTCAGCCACCAAATGTTTGTTTAAGTATTTTGAATAATAGTTAAACAAAATCTGTTAAACCTAGAATTCGCTGAGCAGTTTTTCAGCGCTACTGTGGAGAACGATCATGGATGGGTCGGGAGATTTCACACCTTGAAGGATGTTCCCAGTCAAGTGAAACTCGCATTCCGTACCGTCAAAATGTTGTTGAATCTTTTTAAAGTGGTCGTTCAACAAAACAGCGTTCGGGTTTGAGGTATAAATAGAAACAAATCTCACAGACCCCAAACGCTGATAAACCTGAATAAGGTCATCCGTGGGTACGCTTTGTCCTAAGAAGATGCTCTTATAGCCTCTCAGCTTAAATATATAATGAAGCATGAGCAAAGAAAGCTCATGTATTTCTAATTCAGGTAAATAGAGAATAACTGCTGGTGCGTCTTTTTTCTCTGAAACAATCATTTTGTCTACTCGGGAGTAGATCTTTTGGCGAATCAAAGAGGAAATAAAGTGCTCCTGAGCAGGACAGATCACACTAGCCTGCCACAAAACGCCAATTTGACGAAGAAAAGGCATCAACACCTCACGGAACGTGCTTTCCAAACCAAATTGGTCTATGTGAGGTTCAATAATACTATTAAACAATGGCTCGTCATAATTGAGCATTGCAATTTTGAGCACATGAAGGTGATGATGTTCGCCTTGATCGTGATTGGCTGATCGAGAAATAGCTTCACGAATTTGATCATCAGTCATTTGTGCAATCTGGGAGATTTTATATCCCATGTTGCTCAATAGACTTACGTTCAGCAAAAACTTCAAGTCCTTGTCTGTATACTTACGAATATTGGTGTCTGTACGGTCTGGGGCAAGAAGGCCGTATCGCTGTTCCCATATGCGGATCGTATGCGCTTTAATGCCTGTAAAGCTCTCTAGGTCCTTTATGGTAAACTCCTGCATCTTCATGATCTTCTCACTTTTATGTCAGTTTAACAACGAGCAGTATTGATTTGTTCGTTTACGGGGTGAAATAGATGGTTTTAGCTAATTTTTCGCTGGCGAATATAAAGAAATGAGCCTTGAACAAAAGCATGTACTAGAATACTCAAACTCAGTGATTTCAATGTGGCGAACATTTGATACTCAAAAATCAGTAAGGATATAGCGTGATTTGCTTCGAAAATACCCGTGAATGTGCTACTTTCGGGCGCTCTTAACTCTTACGTGCTATGGTAAATGTGGCAATTATCGGATATGGTTACTGGGGACCGAATTTGGTTCGCAATTTTAACGCACTATCAGATGCCAAAGTGAAAAAGGTAGTGGATCTTACACCTCAGCGTTTGGCGGCGGTTCAAAGCTTGTACCCTTCTATTGAAGTATCTTCTTCGGTGGATGAACTTTGGAATGATACTTCTATTGACGCAGTGGTTATCGCAACGCCCGTTTTTACCCACTTCGAGTTGGCCAAAAAAGCATTGCAAGCTGGAAAACATGTCCTCATCGAAAAACCGATGACCGACACGGTTGCTCATGCGCTGGAGCTAATTGACTTGGCTGAACAAAAAGGAAAACTACTCATGGTGGATCACACCTTTTTGTACACCGGAGCTGTTCAGAAAATGAAGAGTTTGGTGGATTCAGGCGCACTCGGAAAGTTGAAGTATTTCGATTCCACACGAATCAATCTCGGCTTAATCCAACAAGATGTCAATGTACTATGGGATCTAGCTCCTCATGATATCTCCATTCTCGATTATCTTGCAGGATACGAACCCGTGAGTGTTAACGCTACCGGTGTATCGCACATTCACAATGGTATTGAAAACATTGCTTACCTCACAGTAAACTACAACACCGACTTTGTAGCGCATTTCAATTGCAGCTGGTCTTCACCCGTGAAAATTCGAATGATGCTGTTGGGAGGTGATGATAAGATGGTGGTGTTTAACGATATGGAGCCGTCTGAAAAAATTAAAGTGTACGACACGGCACACAGCGTAACAACCCCAGAAGAAAAACAAAAAGTATTGGTCGATTACCGAGTGGGTGATGTGTACATACCCAAGCTAGCTTCAACAGAAGCGCTCAGCGGAATGGCTAAAGATTTTGTAAAGTGCATTCTATCTGGAGGAACTCCTGTGGCAAGTTATAAGAGTGGATTGAATACTGTGCGTATTTTAGAGGCTGCTCAACACTCTATCAAACAACGTGGTCAAGAAGTAAAAGTAGCCACTTATTAAGGAACGAAAATGGAAGTAGTAACGATCAATAACGAGCGTCAGTCGCTCAATAACGTTAAGATTGGAAAGGATGTACGCATTTTCAATTTTGTCAATGCCTACGGTTGCGAAATAGGAGATGGCTCAAAAGTGGGAGCTTTTGTAGAAATACAAAAAGGCGCTTTCATAGGAAAAAATTGCAAGATCTCAAGTCATACCTTCATTTGCGAAGGGGTGCATATTGAAGACAATGTTTTTGTGGGACACAATGTCACCTTTGTGAATGATATGTTCCCTCGCGCTACCAACGCCGATGGCAGCATGCAATCTGAAGCTGACTGGAAGTTGGTCGAAACACGTATTTGCAAAGGTGCTTCATTAGGAAGCAGTGTTACTGTCTTAGGAGGCATTACGGTGGGCGAAAATGCCATTGTAGGTGCCGGTTCTGTAGTGACCAAAAATGTACCTGCGGGTATGATCGTAGCAGGAAATCCTGCACGTGTTTTAAGAAAAGTTTCGGATAGATAAACAGACCTTAGGGTACATAAATATATGGATCAAAAAATACCTTGCCTCGATCTGAAAGGGCAACACGCACAAATAAAGAAAGAGGTTTTTGAAGCCTTTGAAAAGGTGTATGAAAACACCGCTTTTTCTGGTGGCCCTTTTGTGGAAGAATTTGAAAAAGCATTTGCGCAATACTGCGGAACCGCGCATGCGATAGGAGTTAATAACGGGACAACTGCTTTGCACTTGGCTATGCTCGCGTTGGCTATTGGCGAAGGGGATGAAGTTATTCTTCCAGCCAACACATTTATCGCAACTGCATGGGGTGTTTCTTATGTAGGAGCTATTCCTGTTTTTGTGGATTGCGATCCTGATACGTGGGAAATGGATGCTACAAAAATTGAAGCTGCCATTACTTCCAAAACAAAAGCGATTGCCGGAGTTCATTTATACGGACAACCTTTCGATGTGGACGCAGTAAAGGCGATTTGCTCTAAACACAACTTGTTCCTAATCGAGGATGCTGCGCAAGCTCAAGGCGCCCGCTACAAGGGCACCGCTGTGGGTGGTTTTGGTGAGATGGCATGTTTCAGTTTTTATCCGGGTAAAAACCTCGGAGCATGCGGTGAAGCAGGTGGTATTACAACCAATAACGTGGAGTATACCAAACATCTTCACTCGCTTCGTAATCATGGAAGTGTTGTTAGGTATTACCACGATGAAATTGGCTACAACATGCGTATGGGCGGATTGGAAGGTGCTTCACTTTCCATTAAGTTGAAATACCTTGAAGGATGGAATAATCGCCGCCGAGCAATCGCCAAGCGATATCAAGCGGAAATCAAAAACGGAAAAATCAAAATGCAATCTTCACCAGAGTGGGCAGATTCTATCTATCACCTCTTTGTTGTTACCACGGAAGATCGCGATGGCTTGATGAAGTTTTTGAATGATCATAACATCTTCCCTGGCTTGCATTATCCTGTGCCTTGTCATTTACAAAAGGCCTATGCTCACTTGGGATACAAGCAAGGTGATTTCCCTCATTCCGAATACTTGGCATCGCACTGTTTGTCATTGCCTATGTACGCAGAGTTGACTGACGAGCAAGTAAGCTTCGTAATTGATACATTGAATAAGTGGTAAAAAAACAAACCATACTTCTTTTTCCCTGCAATGGCAATGCTATTGAAGCGCTTGATGCTGCACAGGCGGATTATGAAGTCATTGGATTTGTAGATGATACGCCAAGTAAACAGGACGCTGGATGGAACGGTATTCCGGTCTATGATCGAACCGCCTTTCAACGCTTTCCTGAGGCAAAAATATTGGCTGTTCCCGGCAGCCCGTCTAGTTTTCAAAAACGCAATGAGATCATCGCTCAACTCAATATTAGCGACGATCGTTGGGCAACTGTTGTTCACCCCGCAGCACAAGTTTCTGCTTATGCAAAGCTGGGTAAAAACACGTTGATCATGGCAGGCGTTGTGCTCACGGCTACGGCAGAAGTAGGTGATCATGTTTGTATTTTACCCAACAGTGTTATTCATCACGACAGTAAAGTGGGTGATTACACATTGGTTGGTTCTGGTGTGGTAGTGGCAGGCTACACGCACATCGGAGAACGCTGTTATATAGGAAGCAAAACGTCCATCATTAATAACGTATCCATTGGTTCTGGAACATTGATCGGAATCGGTTCGAATGTGATTTCATCTATACCAGAAAACGATAAATTTGTCGGTAACCCAGCTAAATCCATTTTGAAATAGATGAAGTTGTCTGTTGTAATACCCGCTTTTAACGAAGCCGAAAACATTCGCGCTGTGATTCAAGAGTTATTGAATACCGTGTCGAAATGCGCTGCTGTGGATGCAACAGAAGTGATCGTGGTAGACGATCATTCTTCCGATGATACTTATGGTGTAGTCAAGTCTTTTCAAGATAAAAACATCCGCGGCCTTCGCCTCAGCCGAAGAAGCGGATCTCATACGGCTTTGCGAGCAGGAATTGCTGCAGCAACAGGTGATGCTGTTTTATGTATTTCTGCTGACGGACAAGATAACCCTGCGGTATTGCAACAGATGATCGACAAATTGCTGTCGGGTGTGCATACCGTTTGGGCGGTGCGTGAATCGCGCAATGAGCGTTGGCTAGATAAAATGGCCGCACAAGTTTTTTATATGATCCTTCGCATGTTCATGGATGGCGGTAAAAACAACATTGATCTTTCCAATGCCGATTTTTATCTGCTCAGCCGAAGAACAGCGGACGCCATCAATGCATGTCCAGAGCGTAACACTTCGCTTTTTGGATTGATTGTTTGGTTGGGTTTCAAACAAGATTCAGTGACCTATACACGCAGAGAGCGATTGAGCGGTAAAACCAAATGGACATTTAGAAGCCGCTTGCGATTAGCGAAAGACTGGGTAATTGCCTTCTCCGGTATTCCTTTAAAAGTGATTACGTACGTGGGCATTTCTACGGCATCATTGGGATTTCTTTACGCCATCTATATTTTCATTTGCGCGCTGATGAAGCGCACTACGCCAGGATGGGCGGAAACGGTATTGATTACACTTTTCTCCAGCGGTGTATTGCTCATCATGATGGGCCTTATTGGAGAATACCTCTGGCGCACACTAGAAGAATCGCGCAAGAGACCATTATATTTTATCGAAGATGAAACAACAAACCTTGAGTGATCCAATGAAAGCATTTTTGTTGACATGGGGACTTATTTTTCTTTCGGCGTTGTTCGACTCCTATGCCGCATTCATTGTCAAAACAAAATTCAATGAAATGGGGGAGATTGATTTTTCTTCTTTCAAAGGTTTTTTCAACTACATGTGGACATTTGTAAAATCGCCTCTTTTGCTCTCCGCAATTGTTGCGTTTGTATGCGCCCCAGGTTTGTGGTTTATGGCGTTGAATAGAATAGATCTATCCATAGGATATCCTATTTTGGTAGGTTTTCACTTGGTGTTTGTCCTCTTGTTTGGTGTGTTTGCACTAAACGAAGGCATGAGTTGGAATAAGCTAATAGGCGTATTACTGGTAGGGCTGAGTCTCTATTTCTTTTATAAAAAGTAAGTAAGAAAAATGGGAAAGAAAGTAAAGTTGGGTTTAGGCCAATTGCTCGTTGAAGGAGGCGAACCCGATAGAAATATAGAGCGTGCAATACGCATGATTGAAGAGGCCGCAGAAAAAGCGTGCGATATCATTTTGCTTCCGGAAACCATGGATTTTGCTTGGACACATCCAAGTGGAATAGAAGAAGCGCATCCCATTCCGGGTCCGTTTAGTTCTATCTTTTGTGAGCAAGCCAAGAAGCACAATATTTGGATTTGTGTAGGACTTACCGAAAAAGGGGAACAGCATAATTACAATACCGCACTTTTGATTAATCGTCAAGGTGAAATAGTGGTAAAATACCATAAGATCAATTTGCTCGGAGTAGAACAACCGTTCTATCAAGTGGGACAAACCTTGAATGTGGTGGATACCGAATTTGGAAAAGTGGGTGTAAACATTTGCGCCGATAATTACGGAGACTCTACCGCCATAGGTCATACACTCGCACGCATGGGTGCGCAGTTTATTTTATCACCTTCTTCGTGGACTGTAGATTATTCCATCACTGAAGAAGATGATCCATACGAAGAGAAGTGGTTAAAGCCCTATAAAATACTTTCCGATCTATACGGAATGGTAATCGTGGGTACTACTTGCGTAGGGTATATTGTAGGTGGGCCTTATGAAGGCAAAAAGAGTATAGGTTGTTCGCTTATGGTTGGACCCGAAGGCATATTAGGACAAGGCGTATTCAACGAGTTTGCGGGTGAACTTATCGTAACCGAATTTGAAGTGCCCGAGCGAAAAGAATCAGGTACCGAAATAGGAAAGATGTTGGCTAATAAAGGCTACGCTTTCGATCATTTTAAATAAGAAAAAAACTATGACATTGCAGCCGATACCTTATCAGCAATGCAAACGTTGCATCATGGATACTACCGTCCCAGGTATTTCTTTTGATGCGCAGGGCGAATGCAACTTTTGTAAGCTTCACGATAAAATGTGTGCTCAGTTCCCCCTTGGTGAAGAGGGTGAAGCCATCATCCAAAAGTTTGTAGCCAAAATTAAAAAAGCAGGCGAAGGCAAAAAGTATGATTGTGTAGTGGGCATAAGCGGAGGTCGCGATAGTTCATATACCATTTGGTGGGTGAAAAAAGTGTTGGGATTAAATCCGATTGCTGTTCACTTCAACGATGGTTTCGGCAATCCCATGGCCGGAGAGAATATGGTGAAAGCGTGCAAGAAATTGGGCGTTGAATTGCGCACCATTACTTCCGATTGGCGCGAGTCAAAAGACTTGAAAATTGCTTTCTTAAAAGCCTCGACTCCGGATATGGAAGAGGGAACTGACGTGGGCATTGCTACAGCACTTTATGGTGTTGCTGCAAAAGAAAATATTAAGTACATCGTGATCGGACAAAGTTTCCGCACGGAAGGTATCGCTCCCCTTTCGTGGAATTACCTCGATGGTAAATACTTGAAAGCGGTGCATAAACAATTCGGGACAGTGCCTTTGCGCCCATGGTCACCGAATGATCCTGGTTTTAATCTGGATCTTCGCGAAATGTTCTATTACTCGGTTCAGCGCGGTATTCGCACCGTTCCTTTGTTGTATTACCACAACTACGTGCGAAAGGATGTAGATGCGTTGATCGAAAAAGAGCTGGATTGGAAAAATCCAGGTGCTCACTACTTTGATGATTTGTATCAAAGTTTGATGACTCAATTGTACCGCACAAAGTTCAATATCGATCGTCGATTGTTTAACTATAGCGCCCTTGTGCGCAGCGGTCAGCTAGATCGTAATGAAGCGATGGAGCGCACGAAAACGCCTTACAGTATCGAAGATCCAAAGATCATCAGTCTGTGCATTAAGCGCTTGGGATTAACGCAAGAAGAGTTTGATCAAATCGTTAGTCAACCTCCGAAATCTTTCCGCGATTATCCCAACCGATACAGCATGATTCGTCTGTTCCGCATTCCGATTTGGATATTAGCAAAATTGAGTTTCATCCCCGGATCGGCTTACGATAAGTATTTCAACTGCGGAAAATAAAAGCCATTTCATGCTGAAACGATTACTGTTTTCTATTGACCAATTGCAACCTCTTGACAGAGGACGTTGGCTAGCAGTAATTGCCCTGCTGAAAGGAATCTTATTCGCCTTACTCGCTTTTTATTTTGCTAAAAACTGGGAAGCAGAAAAGATAGTCTCGGGTATTGCCATTCATTCTGGTGATACTAATTCATACTTGCGCCCCATCCTAGATGTGATCAAGGGGAATGGTTACACCAGTATCTGCCGAATGCCTGGTCTATTGCCCATCTACGCACCGCTCGCCTTGCTTTTCGGCAACACTGCTGGTGAGGCAGCATTGGTGGTTGTTCAGTTCTTCCTTGCCGTCATCGCTGTTTATACACTTGCTAAATGGACCTTTGACATCAGTGGCTCCAAGCGGGCGTTTTTGGCTGTTCTCATATTGGCTTCCTTGAGCACCTTTACAGGTGTTTGGGATCACTATATCTACATGGAAAGCTTGAGTGTTTCGGCCTTGATCATCGGACTCTATCAAGTGAAGCAGTTTTTGGCCAACAATCAGTGGTCTTATCTTTGGCAAGCGGCCATTCTGTTGGCTTGGTGTGTTTTTTTACGCCCCATTTTAATCATGGTTTTTCCCGTTGTGCTGGTTTATGTGCTGGCACATTTTTATGGAAAAACAAGTTTTGTTAGCAAGGTAAAACGCCTTGTGGTATTGATTTTCCCACTTCTACTAAGTATTGGAATATGGTCGGCCTATAGCAAAAACCGAACAGGCGAACGCATTATTTTACAAGGATCATTCGAACAGTGTTATCGCCAGATGCCAGAGCATCATCTGCATGTACGTGATCTAATGATTGCTTGGGGTGGCGATTTTCAAGAGTGGTCAGAAAACACAGAGTTTGCTTGGTTCATTCGAAAGAAAGAGAATAAAACTTTTGTTTTCCCCGATCGCATTTATACTTCAGCCTATAATTTAGATTCGCTCAAGGTGCTTCGTCAGCAGTATCAGCTAGCAGCAAATGATACGCTTACTGCGGAGCAAAGAGGAATAGCCATGGCAAAGGTGATAGATGCATCGGATCGCTTTTTAGCCTCTTTCAAAAAAGAAAAACCCTTCGATTATTGGGTGAAAAACAGGATTCTTTTACTTAAAAAGTTCATTGTTCCAGGGCATGTTGATAATCTGCCATTTGTTTCTGTAAATCAAATGTCGGCCGATCAATTCCTGATCAAGTTGTGGTCAGTCATCCTCTTTCATTTGGTTTTAGTGCTGGGCACACTCAGTGCACTGTACCTGTTTTTTACCCAAATGAAGCACTATTGGCTCTTAGCAGGATTTGCTTTGGCTACGATCTTTTTGTTGGGGCCTGTGCTTGGATTTATTGAGCAACGATACCTGGTTCCTGCCTACCCACTTTTGTTGGTTTGCTTGGTCAATTTTATCAGTTCCTTTTTTGGCCGCTGGAAGTTCTTTCAGGCCAAATAAGACAAGGGTTTTATTACATTTGTTGTATGAACAATAGCCTTCATGTATTAGTTACGGGCGGAGCTGGTTTCATTGGCTCGCATTTAGTGGATGCCCTGCTCGATCGCGGTCATCGTGTAACGGTGGTCGATAATTTGGTGAATGGTAAAAAACGCAATAATCGAGAAGCTGCTCAAAATGCGCGCTTCACTTTTGTAGAGGATTCGATTTTGAATAGCGAACGCATGCATGAGGTATGCAAAGGTGTAGACGTGGTCTATCACTTAGCATGCTTAGGGGTGAGACATTCGTTGCATAGCCCATTCGAAAATCACCGTGTGAATGCAGAAGGATCTTTAGTGGTCCTCGAAGCTGCACGTCAGAATGGGGTCAAGAAGTTTTTTTACATTTCTACATCTGAAATTTATGGCGACATCAAAGAGTTTCCTATTGCCGAAAACGGTGTCCCTTTGCCTAAAACGGTCTATGGTAGCAGTAAATTGGCTGGTGAAAACTACGCTTACTCTTATCACGTTTGTTTTGGTTTGGATGTAACCATCACGCGCATTTTCAATAATTATGGACCTCGCGCTCACTACGAAGGAGATGCTGGCGAAGTGATCCCTCGCAGCATCGTAAATATGCTTTATGGAAAAGCTCCTATTGTGTTTGGCGATGGTTCTGTTACGCGTGATTTTTTCTATGTAAAAGATACCGCACGCGCCTTGTGCGATTTGATCGAGGTGAAAGGTATATCGGGTGAAATTATCAATATCGGAACAGGTGAAGAAGTGACCATGAAATCACTTCTGCAAGAGCTCATCGAATTGATGGGATTAGCCAATGAAATGGCGATCGATTTTCAGCCTGATCGTCCGGCGGATGTTCCGCGTTTGTGGGTAAATCCTGCGAAATTTATAGGCCTGACACAATTCAAAGCTTCGGTTACTTTTGAAGAAGGTTTAAAAGAAACGATTGCCTATTACCGCGAGTTGATGGCTGATCAAAATTTGATCGAAGAAGTTAAAGTTAGAAACTGGGAAGTGCAGTAATTTCCCTCAATAGATTCCTATGAAAATTCCGGTTGCAAAACCTTTTCTTTCTACTGAAGAAGCACAACTTGCTTACGACACTATACTCACCAATTGGGTAACACAAGGTCCACGCGTAGCAGAATTTGAAGAAAAATTTGCTGCTTATGTGGGAACAGAGTACGCCGTAGCAGTGAGCAATTGTACTACAGGCCTTCACTTGGCTATGATCGTTGCTGGCGTTGGTGCAGGCGATGAGGTGATTTGTCCCTCGATGAGTTACATCGCTACAGCAAATGCCATTATGTACGTGGGTGCTACACCCGTTTTTGCCGAGGTTAATCCCGTTACATACAACATTGATGTAGCGGATGCGGAAAGGAAAATAACGCCAAAGACAAAAGCCATTTTGATCGTGCATCAAATTGGAATGCCCGCTGATATTGACGCTTTCCGTGCGCTGTGCGACAAGCATCAATTGATACTCATCGAAGATGCCGCATGTGCTGCTGGTTCTTCTTATAAGGGCAAAAAAATTGGATCACATAGCGATTTAGTGTGTTTCTCGTTTCATCCCCGAAAAGTGATTACTACGGGTGACGGTGGTATGGTTACGACACATCGCGAAGATTGGTACAATCGATTGAAGCTTCTACGTCAGCATGGCATGAGTGTGAATGATCGCACTCGTCACTTAAGTGATAAAGTGATCATTGAGGATCACTTGGAAGTAGGCTTCAATTATCGCCTGACCGATATTCAAGCTGCTGTGGGGATTAAACAACTCGAACGATTGGATGGACTGGTGAGCGAGCGTCGTCGAATAGCGGAACTATACCACGCGGCCTTTGCTGATATTCCATTTATTCGTTTGCCCAAAGAAGAAGAAGGGTACTTTACTACCTACCAATCATACAGCATTTACTTGTTGGCTGACTGTCCCATAGAACGCAATCAGTTGATGCAAGAATTGCTGGATGTAGGAATAGCAACCCGCCGAGGTGTAATGACTTCTCACCGCGAGTCGGCCTACAAAGATCGAATGCCTGGACTAAAATTACCCGTTTCAGAAGAAGCGAGTGATCGGAGTATCATCATTCCTCTTTACGTGCCTATGAGCCAAGAAGAGATTGATTATGTGATTCATCATATTCGCCGTTGCTTAGGTTTCTAAAAAAGGAGATAACCGAATGATCATTCTGTTTGAAGATAAAGATGTTGCTCATTTTTACCCATTGGCTCTCACTCGTCCAATGAGTGAATTGCGTATGGGGGTTTTGAAGAACAGTGAGCGTTGGGCTATGGCCACGGCCTTCAAAGTATCACATACGACACGTGATTATTTAAAGCCGCTTTATCCAGAATCGAAAAAGGATGAAGGCTTCTTGATCAACGCTCGTTTATTGCCTTCTGCAGAAGTATGGGAAACCATAAAAGAATTACCGGCAGGGCATATGCTTGTGCATCAGCAACATGTCTTAGCTTTTCACTTTTCTCCTGAATACACCTCGTTCGATCAGGTGATACAAAAAGTGGACTTCCCAACGAAACCCTTGTTTTTGGAGAAAATCACCGACCTGTTTTCATTGAATGCTGAAGCGATCAAGCTCGATTTTAAATTAGTAACTCAAGGTCGCCCTTCGGCGGCATTACCAGATCATTGCCGCATCATAGGTAATGCTGATCGGTTGTTTATAGAAGAGGGAGCAACAGTGCTTTGCTCTACTTTTAATGTGACCGAAGGTCCTATTTATATTGCAAAAGACGCCGAAGTAATGGAAGGGAGTTTAGTGCGCGGGCCTTTTGTATTGGGAGAACATTCTCAGCTTAAAATGGGCACCAAGGTTTATACGGGCACTTCCATTGGCCCTCATTGCAAAGTAGGTGGCGAAATATCCAATTCTTTGATCATGGGCTTCTCAAACAAAGCTCACGACGGTTTCTTGGGTAATTCCATTTTAGGCGAATGGTGCAACTTGGGTGCTGACACCAATAACAGCAATCTCAAGAACAATTATTCAAATGTTCGCATTTGGAATTATGCCGATAAAACTTACGCCGATACGGGTCTTACATTTTGTGGACTAATCATGGGCGATCACTCCAAATGCGGTATCAATACCATGTTCAATACCGGAACCGTAGTAGGAGTGAGTGCCAATATTTTTGGAGGCGGTTTTCCTCCGAAGCACATTCCCTCTTTCGGTTGGGGTGGCAGTGAAGGCTTATCTATTTATGATTTGAATAAGGCCTTTGCCACGGCTGCCAAAGTATTTGGACGCCGATCTTTGGAGTTTGATCAAGCCAATCGTGACATGCTGTCAGCCATTTATGAAATGACCATTTCCGACCGCGAAATGGCAGGAAAAGATCAGGGCGAATAAGCACAAACCGACAAGTCGTCAGATTCTAGCTGATGGCACTATGGTTGAGTGCCGACGATTTCCAATTAGCATACGATCTATGATAAACGATAATGAGGTTTTTTTCTTGGGTGAAGAGGATTCAATGGATCATGAGTTCATTCCACTTATATCTCCCGAAGATGAAGACCAAATGGATAAAGAGCACACACCTGAGGTGTTGCCCATTTTGCCTTTGAGAAACACCGTTCTTTTTCCCGGTGTGGTGATACCCATTACGGTAGGGCGAGATAAGTCCATAAAGCTGATTCAGGATGCCAACAAAGGCAATAAAACCATTGGCGTAGTTGCTCAAACAAATCCTGATTTAGAAGAACCCGCTTTTACAGATCTTCATAAAATAGGCACACAAGCCACCATCATGCGCATGCTTAAAATGCCTGATGGAAGTACTACGGTTATTTTACAAGGAAAAAAACGTTTCGAGATTGTGGGCCTGGTGTCATCCGATCCTTATTTCCAAGCACAAGTGACAGAGTTTCCTGAAACCAACAGAAACGACGATAGCAAAGCGCAACAAGCCATGTTCGAATCGCTGAAAGATCATGCGATGAAGATCATTCAGCTCGCTCCCGATATTCCAAGTGAAGCCTCGGTGGCTATGAAGAACATAAACGGCTTGAGTTTTTTGACCAACTTTATTTCGTCTAATATGCGCGCCGGCGTGCAAGAAAAGCAGGCGCTGCTCGAGTTGGCCGATTTGGAAGAAAGAGCGAAAAAAGTGCTTGAACATTTGGGACGTGAGTTGCAAATGTTAGAGATGAAAAATGAAATTCAAAAGAAGGTTCATACAGATATTTCCAAGCAACAGCGAGAGTATTTTCTTCAGCAACAAATGAAGCAAATACAAGATGAGTTGGGGGCTAATCCGATTAAAGAGGAAATCGAAGAAAAAAGAAAAAGAGCCCAATTCAAAAAATGGCCCGACGCCGTACAAAAGGCGTTTGAAAAAGAAATTGGAAAACTTGAACGCATGAATCCGCAAGCGGCGGAGTTTAGTGTTCAAGCGAACTACATCGACACCTTGCTCGATCTTCCGTGGTCTGAATATTCGGATGATAATTTTGATTTGAAACATGCGAAGGAAGTCTTGGATCGCGATCATTTCGGTCTAGAAAAAGTGAAGGAGCGCATCATTGAGCATTTGGCTGTTTTGAAAATCAAAGGAGATATGAAATCTCCCATCATTTGTTTGTACGGCCCTCCTGGTGTGGGTAAAACATCGCTTGGTAAATCGATCGCTGAAGCTTTAGGCAGAAAGTATGTACGCATGTCACTCGGTGGTTTGCATGATGAAGCAGAAATTCGTGGACACCGTAAAACCTACATCGGGGCTATGCCGGGTCGTCTGTTACAGAGCTTGAAAAAAGGAGGTACCTCAAATCCTCTTTTCGTTCTCGATGAAATAGATAAACTTGGTCAAGGCGTGCATGGCGATCCTAGTTCAGCTTTGCTCGAAGTGCTCGATCCTGAGCAAAACCATGCTTTTTATGATAATTATGTAGAGTTGGATTACGACTTGTCCAAAGTGATGTTCATCGCTACATCGAACTCCTTGAGCACTATTCAACCAGCCTTACGCGATCGGTTAGAAATTATTGAGGTGAATGGCTACACAGTGGAAGAAAAGCTCGAGATCGCGAAGCGACACCTCGTGCCTAAGCAACTTCGTGAAAATGGTTTGACGGAAAAACAAATAAGCATACCGGATGAAATGGTCGTGAAACTCATTGAAGAGTACACGAATGAATCGGGCGTGCGTTCCTTGGAAAAACGAATTGGTAAGTTGGTTCGCCATCGTGCCAAACAAATTGCTCTAGAGGAAAAATTCAAAGCCACCATTACAGCCGATGATGTACACAAGGTGCATGGGCCGAGCCATGAGCGCGATAAGTACGATGATAATGATGTGGCGGGAGTGGTAACAGGTTTAGCTTGGACGCCAACCGGGGGTGATATTCTATTCATTGAAACCTCCATAACCAAAGGCAAAGGCAAGCTAACACTGACGGGCAATTTAGGCGATGTGATGAAAGAGTCGGCCTTGATTGCAATGGAGTATTTAAAGGCCCATGCTGACATGCTCGATATGGAGCAAGAAGTTTTTGATAAATGGAACATTCACATTCACGTGCCGCAAGGCGCGGTTCCGAAGGACGGCCCTTCAGCCGGTATAACCATGCTTACCGCATTGGCTTCTATCTTTACCCAGCGCAAGGTGAAAAAGTACCTAGCGATGACAGGTGAAATTACCCTGCGCGGCAAAGTATTGCCTGTTGGTGGAGTGAAGGAGAAAATTTTGGCGGCGAAGCGTGCCGGAATCAAAGAAATAATCATGTCGGAGAAGAACCGAAAAGACGTGGAGGAAATCAACGAACGTTACCTCAAAGGCTTGAAATTCCATTATGTCCGAGAAATGTACGAGGTAATTGAGAAGTCATTACTCAAGGAAAAAGTGAGCGGAGCCATCAAAGTAAACTAATGTTTTTTTCAAAGAATAAAATACTTTTTTGAGAATTGCGTTTTCTTTGCCCTATGACCGCTAACCGCCTGCTCTTTTTATGGATGTCTCTTTTGTCTAGTTTGGGCTTATCTGCCCAGATAGGAGGAAATGCAGCTTTTTCATCCCTTAATATTCAAGGCTCTGCTCGCGTAGCGGCTTTGGGAGGCAATATTATTTCCATCAAAGACGGTGATATCAACTTGGTGGCTACCAATCCCGCACTGATTGATTCTACGATTCATGGCAAATTGGCCTTGAGTTATGTCGATTACTTCGATGGAATTAATTTGGGATATGCCTCATACGCGCACAAACTCAAAAATCCACGAACCACTTTTTCGGGAACGTTTCAATACATTAGCTACGGACAAATGGCCGAGTTAGATGGTTTGGGTAATGAAATCGGTCAATTTTCGGCGGGTGATTATGCCTTGGTTACTGGAATAGGCCATCAAGTGGATTCATTGTGGAGTATCGGTGCCAATTGGAAAAATGTATTTTCAAGCTTGGGTAGCTATAACTCTTATGCAACCGCATTCGATTTTGGAGCTACTTATCAGAAGGCTTCACGCAATTTTTCTGCTGGATTTGTTTTGAAAAATGTGGGTGTTCAAGTGGTGACCTTTAATGATTCTATTCGCGAGAAACTCCCCATAGAACTTCAGGTTGGTATTTCGAAACGTCCACGCCATGCTCCATTTCGATTCTCCTTGACATTCGAAAATTTACAAAAATGGAATTTGCGTTATGAAGACCCTAACGCCCGAGTAGTGACTGATCCGGTGACGGGAGAAGTAATAGAAGATAATACATGGGAATTCGGAGATAACCTTATGCGTCACGTGGTAATTGGAACCGAATTCTTATTATCCGATAATTTTCATATCCAAATAGGGTATAACTACCGCCGACGCCAAGAGTTAAAACTCGCTGATAAACCGGCCACTGCTGGTTTGTCTTTCGGACTTGGTCTCAATCTTAAACGGTTTAGTATGGCCTATGGCCGCGCGGTGTATCATGCTGCTGGCCCTTCTAACCATTTGACGCTTTCTCTTCGACTGCATCAATAGTTTTTCTTTCGTTTTGTGTATCCTTTTTTTTCTTAAGTTAGCAAGACCTTAACTAATTGTTCGCCTTGCAGCGGACACTTAACTTGCTAGCCATGAGAAGTCCAATGCTTCTTGGGTGCTTATTTGTTTGCATTCAAATAAGTGCTCAGACATTCACATTCTCTCCTTCTTTTTCGGGGAATACTTCGGAATATGGAGGAGGTATCACGGTTTATGATATCAATAACGATGGTTGGGACGATGTGTCTATTCCCAATACCGGAGATTCAGTTCATACCTATATCAACAATCAAGGTGTTTTTGAACATCATCATTTTTTTGCTCAAAATGGGGATGGTCGTCAAATAGTGTTTGGCGATTATGATAATGATGGTGATGCCGACGCGGCCATTGCCACTACAGGTGGTTATCCTTCTTTGTATGAACAGGTGGGCAATTTGGAGTTCATAGATGTGAGCTATAAACTCAATCCAGCTGAGCTTATACCAAGCTTTATGTCGGGTATCACCTTTGGTGATGTCAACGGCGATGGGTTATTGGACATATACCTATCCAATTATTTTTATACAGCCGAATCGCGGTGCTATTTATTCATCAACGATGGTGCGGGTGGTTTCGATGAAAGTGCCGAAGAATATGGCGTACTGAGTGAAAACCGTTTCGTTTTTAATTCGGTGGTCGCCGACTTTAATCAAGATCATCAACAAGACATTTGGAATGGTAACGATCGCATACATAGGGAACAGCTCTTTTTAAAATCGGAGTCCAATTTTTTCAATGATTTTGATCCAGAGGAAGAAATCCCTTTTGTCATCAACACCATGAGTGTATCGCCGCACGATTATGATCGTGATGGTGATTTGGACGTTTATTTATCCAATAGCGAACAAGGAAACTGCCTACTTCAAAACCAAGGAAATTCTGAATACGAAAATGTTGCAGCCAATACTCCTCTGGCCGTAAACCGATTTTGCTGGGGAGCATTGTGGATCGATTTGAATGGAGATATGTGGAGCGATTTGCTCGTGGGAACCAGAGAAAATTATCTGATGTATCAAACCAGAGATGCCGTTTTGATCAACAATCAAGGGGTGTTTACGAATCAAGAACTTTCTTACGGATTTAATGCTATCAATGGCACTTATGCATTTGCCAAGGGAGATTTTAATCGTGACTTCAGATCTGATTTTACGACTCTTCATGACGGTAATACACAGAATGAATATGTGCTCAATTCATTCACACAAAATAGAGCTGTAGAGGTTACATTAGAAGGCACGAGTTGCAACCGAGATGCCTTTGGTAGCATAATTCATTATTATGTAAATGGACAACATTTATCGGAAGCTCATTTCAATTCGTATGGCTACAACAGTCAAAATTCTCAGCACATATTATTGTCTTGCGGTACAAGTGCAAGGATCGATTCCTTACAGGTGGTATGGCCTTCAGGGGATAGCGAGTGGTGGTATAATTTACCTAGACAACAACGCTTTCATTTGAAGCAAGGCGAAGGAAATTTAGTGTTTACCGACTGGTCAACGAATGAAGCGATATGCCCAGGCGAAACGGTTCAACTTTCCTTGCCTGCTGGCTTCGTAGGCTTATGGTCAAATGGTACTATCGGAAACAGCATAAGCATTGATCAATCAGGCGATTATTTTGCAACCATCAATGGTGCCGTAACCAATTTAGTTTCCGTTCAAGTGGATCAAAATCTGCTGAACGATTACACCTTAACGCCGGTCAGTTGTTTTGGCCAAGCAGACGCGCAAATTGATTTTAATCTTTCTCTGTTGGATGCGGTGCTGGTTAACGGTGTCGCAACCAACCTACCACTGCAAAATCTGGCAGCGGGTGAATATGAGCTACAATGGATTTCGCCAATGGGATGCTCCTTTCAGCAGACAATCGAAATTGTCGATCCAGCGCCTATTGCTTTGCAGTTGGAAAATGCAGAAATGGTATGCGATGAAAGTTCTTTCTCCGA
>JBDKGH010000062.1:0-3476 GCA_039798265.1 Bacteroidota bacterium
GTGGTACCCATTACCACAAGATAATCTACACCACCATCAATCAAGTGTTCGGTGAGTTTTTTAAGAGCAGGAACGTCAACAGATTGATCTTTTTTAAATGGAGTGATCATGGCTACTCCCAAGCCTTTCAATTGATTCATTTTAACTTCGGGTTGCTGAGATAAACGGTAATTTGACGAATAAACTCGTCCATGGAGGCGTTTGCTCCTACGTTGATCATAAAGTCGCTATATCGGTCAGATCGAGAGCCCTTTCGTCCCACTTTCATTTTCGCGTGACTGGTTTTCATCACAAATAACAACGGCAACGTATCACCATTGCTAAGGTCGATGAGCATATCAAAATCGTCTTCCACAAAGGCTTTTACTTTTTGAATGGGGCGTTGGTGCCAATTCAAATCACTTTTGGTAAAATACTCGAACTCTAATTTCTGAGTTTGCCAAATGGGGAGACGCTTGTCCACCTGATCTATATATCCAAGAGCTTTCACCACTTTCACACCGTATTCTTCTTTCAAAAAACGGGCGAAGGCTTTTACCTTATTAAAGTGAGGCTCATCTTCGTCTTGATACAACAAGGCAACGCGCTGCGCCGCATGGAAATTAGTGCCTTGACGGTGACGTTGAGGCTCGCTCTCCATGCGCAACATCCGTCTTCCAACGGCATTCTTTACATTCTGCGCGATTTTCATAGTACTGCAAACATAATCTATATGCGGGTAAGCTAAATACCCTATTCCGAAATTTTAAGAGAAGCTGAGGCTTATCATTTTCGCTACATTTGGCCGAACCAATAAACTGCCTTCTTTTTTATGTCTGCAAAAACCAAAGGACTTACCCTTTTTGCCCTTACCATGATTGCCATTGGAAGTACCATTGGATCGGGTATTTTCAAAACTCCTACTGACATCGCTAACTATGCTCCTGATGCGGGATTAATGATCGGACTTTGGGTTATCGGTGGATTGATATCGCTCGTTGGCGCTTTAGTTTTTGCAGAGTTAGGCGCGCGCATTCCCAAAGGCGGTGGCGTTTATTCTTATCTAAAGGAGATATACGGTCCATTGCCCGCCTTTCTTTATGGTTGGTGTTTGCTGGTAGTGGTTTCATCCGGAACTATTGCAGCTTTAATTGTGGTCTTTGCTGATTATGTGCAGTATTTTGTTGGTTTTGATCCCGAATTAAAACCCTTGGTTGCCGCGGGGAGCATAGTGGTTCTCACCTTGTTCAACACCTTTGGCATCAAAAGTTCCGAGTGGTTTGCCAATATTTCTACGGTGCTAAAAATTATCGGTATTTATGGTTTGCTCATCATCGCACTTTTCCTAGGAAAGCGCGAAATCTTTGAAGCAGCGCCTGTGGTAGCGGATGCAGCACCAGCTAAATTCAACCTCGCCGCCGCTTTTGTAGGCGTCTTTTGGTCCTATACCGGATGGCACTATGCTAGCTTCGTTTCTGCCGATGCTATTAATCCACGCCGCAATGTGCCTTTGGCTATGATACTCGGCACTGCAGCTGTTACACTTACTTATGTATTGTGCAATATGGCTTACTTAAAGGTATTGCCCATGGAAACCATCCAAACATCTGATGCACTAGCGGCTACGGCTATGGATCAAGTTATTGCTGGTGGCGGAACAGCGGTGGCTGCTTTAATTGCGCTTTCGGTATTCGGATGTGCAGGTCTTTATATTCTCGCTACACCGCGCATCATCCAGCAGATGTCGCTCGAAGGTATTTTCCCC
Organism: Bacteroidota bacterium; assembly: GCA_039798265.1. Taxonomy (GTDB): domain Bacteria; phylum Bacteroidota; class Bacteroidia; order Flavobacteriales_D; family Sanyastnellaceae; genus JBDKGH01. The sequence continues at coordinate 1,745 of JBDKGH010000062.1, forward strand.
AAAATGTTTTCTCATAGCCACCCCAAATTCGGTGTCCCCTTAAATGCTATTCTCTTACAAAGCGTATGGGCCATCGTATTGGTTTTCTTCTGGGGTAAGTTCGAAGCATTATATACGTATGTAACAATTACCGAATGGCTCTTCCTACTGGCCGCATGCGCGGGCATCTTCGTGGTGCGCCAACGCCTGAAAGCCGCCGGATCTTCTGTGGCTCATGAAGGCTTTGTTACACCACTCTACCCCATTTTGCCCATCATCTTCTGTGTATTTGTACTGTGGTTCATCTCGAAAAACGTTGTTTCAGAGAATAGCGCCGCTTATTTCGGCCTTTTGATCATCCCTGTAGGGGTGGTTTTGTACTACATTCTCAAGTATTTCAAGAAAAACGACAACTAACAATGTTGAAAACCCTGTAAAAACAGGCCTTTTAAAGCAAAAAAGCTCGGGTTTATCAACAGGATTAGCCATTTTTCAACAAAAATGAAAATTTCCCTTGTCAGTTCTTGCTTTCAGAAGAATAGTACTTCTACATTTGGCTTCATACAACGATTTCTTGTTTAACCCTAAAATCAAATTACAATGAACAAAGCAGAATTGATCGAAGCAATTGCTTCAAGTGCAAAAATCTCTAAAGCTGACGCTAAAAAAGCTCTCGATGGTTTCATCGAATCTACTACTAAGGCCCTTAAGAAAGGTGACCGTGTAGCATTGGTTGGTTTCGGTTCTTTCAGCGTTTCTAAGCGCGCTGCTCGTAAAGGCCGTAACCCACAAACTGGTAAAGAAATCACCATCAAAGCTAAAAACGTAGTACGTTTCAAAGCTGGTGCTGAGCTTTCAACTAAAGTGAAATAATTCACAGCTGAAGAATAACAGAGAAGCCGTCCTTAGGGCGGCTTTTTTGTTTTCCTATTTTTGCACCCCCATGAGCCAAGCCTTGTACGATTTATTAGCCGAACACCTCACCGAACGAAAAAGAAATTTGTTCAATGAGGTTGTGTCCAATCGCACAAGACACATCACGCTGGTGATGGAAGATATTTATCAAGCTCAAAATGCCAGCGCTCTATTCCGCAGCCTAGAAAGCTGGGGGATTCAAGATGTGCACGTGATTGAAAATATTCATAGCCTCAATCTGCATCGCCGGGTAGCAAAAGGTGCGTACGACTGGCTCACTATGCATCGGTATAACAACAGCGATAACAATACCATCGCTTGCCTTTCTTCCTTAAAAGAAAAAGGATATCGCATCATGGCTACTTCCTTAAACGAAGAAGCGATAGAACCAAACGAAATAGACCTTTCTCACAAAACAGCCATCGTGCTCGGCACCGAACTGACGGGTATTTCAGAAGAAGTAAAAAGTCACTGCGACGGTTTTGTAAAAATACCGATGTATGGATTTACCGAAAGTTTGAACGTTTCTGTAGCCGGCGGTGTTATCATGCAATACCTTGCTCAAGAATTAAGAAAACAAAACATCGATTGGCAACTTTCTGCCAGCGAGCAATTGGCTCTCAAAATTGAATGGGCGAAAAAGACCATCTACTGGAGCCAACATTTAATCGACCTTTTCGAAAGCGGAGAGATCAAATAAACTCCGCAACTTTTTTATAATGAACAATACAACAAGCCTCAATACCTCTACCAAAGCTATTCTAGCTGTAGCTATTCCTATGAGCTTAGGGGCATTTGTGCAATTCATCGTATCGTTTACTGATAATTACTTTGTAGC
>JBDKGH010000063.1:0-25939 GCA_039798265.1 Bacteroidota bacterium
AATGGGCGCTAGTATTCTTTCTGCTCAACCCAATCCTTCTCGTGGAACTGTTTATCTTACTTATCAATTACCCGAAGGAATTCAATCTTGTGAAATCGAAATTTTGGATAGTAATGGAAAGTTGATCGAAAAACGATTCGCAACCGGGAAGGGTATTGAGGAGTGGAACTGTAAAGAATGTTCAACGGGTATTTATATGGTTCGCATAGTTTGTGAAAATATAGAACTGGCCACTGTTAAGGTTTCAATTGTGAAATAATGAGAATTTTGTTGATTGCAATATTTGTGTTTTGGTCTGCCCTTGTATTATTAGGGCAGACCTTTAACAACAGATACAATTTTGTCCCCTACACTGCTGGAAATGGATACAGTGTTGAGCAAAAAGGTGATTCATTAATCATTTTCTCTCATTATTCTGATAGCCTTTACAAAATTGGCATTCATATACTTAATTTAAATGGAGAGGTCCTAGATAGTAAGGTTTTATTTCGAGATAGCACTTGGTTTTTTGTTGGCTACTCTAACTCTTCTGACAAGTATCATGACGGATTTATTTCTGCGGGCATTACAAGATTTCCCGATCCACACAGGAGAGGTTATATGATAAAATGGGATAATCAACTGGATACTGTGTTGACGAAAAGTTTCGAGTCTTCTACGGGAGACTCTTCACTTTTTCTTTATCAGGCAAAAGCGCTTGATGATGGTTTTGTAGCAGTAGGAAGTAAAACGAACAATAATGGAATTGAGAAAATACTTTTAATTAGAGCGGATAGTAATTTGAATGAGATTTGGCGAAAGGAGTATGGAAATTCTACAATACCTCAGGCGGGTTATAGCGTAATTCAAACCCTTGACGGTGGTTACTTGATAGGAGGTGTAAGAAAAATTCCAGATAGTTGGGATCATGTTGTGATCAAGACTAATGCCTTGGGAATTCAAGAAGATGTTGCATATTTTGGTTCTGGATATGAAGGATATATAGCACATGTCGCATTGACAAGTGATGGCCATTATGTTTTTGGAGGAATGAAAAAAACTGGAGATTATGAATATCAGTCTATGGTATGCAAACTCGATGGTAGTCTCAATGAAGTGTGGTGTAATACTTATAATTCTCCAGGTCCAGAATGCTATGTTAACTCTGTCAAAGCTTTAGCGGATGGAAGTATAATAATTTGTGGAGTAGATAGATCAAACTGGGATATGTTTGGCTACGTAGCTAAAATTGATCCTATTGGAAATACCATTTGGTACAGAAAGTATTCACAAACTGAGAATAACTGGTGCTTTTTTTATGATGTTATTCAAACGAATGATGGAGGATTTTTCTTAACAGGCTCTCTCTACCCAGAAGTCGGTCTTACCCAAGACATTTGGGGCATCAAGTTAGATGATATGGGATGTTTAGTTCCCGGATGCGATACTGTGCAACATGTATTTAGCACTGATGAGGGTGTTGGGTTTTCTATTTTTCCCAATCCCACTACGCAGTTTATCAATGTATATGTGTCATCACCAAATCCGGCAGATCATATCGCATTTGAACTATCCGATTTACAAGGCCGCATTGTAAAAACATTCTCACCAACTCTTTTTGACACCACCTATATGATCGACGTGCAAGATCTACCCACGGGCATGTACGTTCTCAAAATGCTTCGCGATGGAGTGATGATGAGGAGTGAGAAGATAGTTAAGGAGTGATTAGTTATTAATTATTAGTGGGCTCCGCGATTGAAAATCGTCCGCTTTGACGGCTCCGACCTCAAGTCGGGGAGCACTGATGAGGCATGTGAAGGATAAAATTCCATGCATAGCATTCACATGAAATATTCACACATAGTTTTCACACGGAAGTATTCATAGCGCCAGCAACATCTTCCATTTTTAACTAAAAACTATAAATAGAAAGCTGCGCTATGAATACGGAGTATGAATATATCCATGTGTATGCTGCACGTGAAAAATAAAATGATAGAATAGTAAAACGCCCCCCCCCAAAGGCGCAGCTTCTCTAATTAAAAATTAAAAAATAAAGATTAAGAACGAAAATGATGGGTGAAAGGTGGAGGGTGGAAAATGGAAATGTAAAATGAAAGTGGGAAATTAAAAATGAAAATGAGGAGTGATAGGTTGGGAATGGAAATGATAAAAGGATAGAAGCGTAAAATGATAAAAGGATAGAATGGTAAAATCGTAACATCCTATAGCGATAAAGCTTCGGCGATTGAAAATCGTCCGCTTTGTCAGCCCCGACCTCAAGTCGGGGACCACCGATTCGGCAATCGAAAAGCTCGTCAAAGTTTCGGTAATCACGGAAACAGCGTGTAAAATGGTAAAAGGATAAAATCATAAAATGATTCCCCAAAGGCGCAGCCTTTACACTTGAAAATTTTGCATTTTAATTCTTAATTTCCATTTTTCACCATTCACCATTCACCATTCACCCTTCACCCATCATTTTCGTTTTTAACCTTTAATTTTTAACCTTTTATTTCTAGGGTTGTTGACCGGGTGCTTGGAGTGTTGTGTCGTTCGGCATCACTTCTTCTGGATTAGCATCACTTGGAATATCCACCGGAGTTTCTTCTTGCAATTTTTCTTGCTCGACTTCGAGTTGTTTTTCAACTTTCGATTCTTCTTTCACTCTTTTTTCCTCGGGCCAATCGTCGTTATATCGCTCGAAATAGTTGTCACCTATTAAGCGCATGAGGCGAGTGATTTGTCCTTGGCGCTTGCGCATGTAACCGCTAGGTGCGCCGGGATTAAACTTTTTAGGATTGGGCAAGCAAGCGGCTATCAAAGCGGCTTGATCGCGGGTGAGTTTTGCGGGAGTAGTTTTAAAATAATCCTGTGCTGCAGCACCTACACCAAATTTGCATGGACCCATTTCAATCACATTCAAATACACCTCGAGTATGCGCTCTTTCGACCAAAAGAATTCGATGAGGTAGGTGAAGTACACCTCAAAGCCTTTGCGTATCCACGAGCGAGAAGGCCACAAAAAAACATTCTTCGCCACTTGTTGGGAGATTGTGCTGGCTCCGCGGGTTTTCTTGTGTGTCGCATTGTATTTGCGCGCCTTTTCTATCGCTCCCCAATCGAGGCCATGGTGTTTCATGAAGTTGTTGTCTTCACTGGATACCACGGCTAATTTCATGTTGAGCGATATGTCCTCACTATCTACCCACTCTTGATGAAACTCGCATCCCTCAGGACAACTGAAACGCTCAGAAAGCTGAAGGTAGGTGATCGGAGGATTGATCCAACGTAAGCAAATTACCCAGAAGATGGAGATGATGAAAAACCACATCACCGACTTCGAGCAGAAACGCCAGATTTTACGTCCTAAAGAATAATTCTTTTTCTTTTTTGCTGTCGAATGTTCACTCACAAACACGAAGGATTAAAGACCAAGTTTTGCTTTTATTTCTGCTGGTAGCGCGTCTTTGTGAATTACAATGGCTACAGTTTTCATCTGAAGGTAGGGTGTTGATATGTACTGAAATCCACCATAAGGGTTTTCACTGCCCCACGAGTTTTTAGTCATGTAATACACATTTCCATTTTGATCTTTCGCCTTGCCAGTGATGTGCATCAAATGGTCGTCAGTGGTGGCAAAAGAATCATACTGCGCTTGACGAGCCTCGGGAGTAACCGCTTTTTCGACCACTATTTTTTTGAAATAGTTTTCTTTTTTTACTGAATCGGCTGGTAAAATGCCTAGACCATTTTTAAATGAAAATCCTTTTTCACTCACATCGGCATCCCAAGCAATGGTGAATCCTTTATCCAATGCATGGTCAATGGTCGCTTGAAACTCGTTTAAAGGCAAATTATAATAAGAACCCTTTGACCAGTTGTCGGGTACTTCCACTACAAATGGCTTGTAAAATGGCTGGTGGGTAAATGAGGTAAGGCATACGTAATCATCAGCATTAATGCCCATGGCATCGCGGAAGGAAGCAGGGGTGTATTTCTTACCATCATAGGTAAATTCTTTCGGAAGGGCACCGATGTAGGAGTCTAAAACGCCTTCGATGGCTTTTCTCCACTCTTGATTTTGCTCGTTGAGTTTTTTCTCCAAAACAGATTTTACGATGGACTCTAACACGATGTCCATAGTGCCATGGTCATGTTCGGTTTGTCCTGACGGTAAGCCGCTGTAAGCTGCTTCGGGTACCATACCATGTAAGCGAATCACGTTCAAAACATCATGGCTCAATCCGCCGGGGCCAAACTGTTGTTTGCCTTGGTAACGCACGAAACTGTTAGCCTTCAAGGGATAGTTGATGCGAACGTTATACATTTCAGAAAGATCCACCTTCTGTTTGGTTTTGCGCAAAATCTCAGATTCAAAAAAAGAAATGGTAGCAAAGCTCCAGCAGGTTCCTGTGGCGCATTGGTCTTCGGTATCCCCGTGAGCATTATCTTTTAGGGTGGTAAAAGTGTAGGCGCTTTGGGCAAAGGAGGAAAGAGCGATCAAGCTAGCCGCGGCTGCTAGAAGAAATTTTTTCATAACAATTTTTTTGGTGCCACAAGTTTACTGAATTTTTAAACGGAATTACGGACGAATCTATTGTCAACGGTATTTTGTTAGTGAGCGACTTTTTTTTGCCTTTTTTTCAGTCACTTTTTAAGCACCTTTGTGAGGTTAGTCCATCACTATGAAAAAAATTGCTGTTATATGCGGCGGATACAGCGGCGAAGCTGCAGTATCTATGAAAAGCGCTGCCATGGTCATGAATAATATTGACCGAACCCAATATGAACCAACAAAAGTGGTCATTACACCAGAGCGTTGGTATGCTGAATGGGAGGGGAGTGAGGTGGACATGGATAAAAATAATTTTTCGGTGCCCACCCCATCAGGTGCTTACGGTTTCGATGCTGCCTTTATCATAGTGCATGGCACTCCTGGAGAGGATGGTCAATTGCAAGGCTATTTGAATATGATTGGCCTTCCGTACACTACCGGCGATGTGCTGAATATGGCGGTTACATTTAATAAAAAAATGACCACACGCACGCTGGGACAAATGGGCTTTCGGGTGGCAAAAAGCATAGTACTCAATCGCGATGAACCGTATAGTGTGTCATTTCTAACTGCCAACTTGGGCTTGCCTTGTTTTGTGAAACCCAATTGCGGTGGTAGTTCTATCGGTACATCACGTGTGAATGTATCGGAGGAAATGCACATCGCTTTAGAAAAAGGCTTCAAAGAAGATGAGCAAGTGATCATTGAAGAGTTTATCGCCGGCACAGAGGTGACTTGCGGAGTGATCAAGTACCAAGGAAAAGTGATGGCTTTGCCGATTACTGAAATAGTTTCTAAAAAAGAATTTTTCGATTTCGAAGCCAAGTATCAAGGAGCTTCAGAAGAAATAACCCCTGCTCGATTGAGTGAAGAGATCACCCGATCGATACAATCGCAATGCGAGGATATTTATAAAAAGCTAGAATGTAGAGGTATGATTCGTATTGACTTCTTGATTAGGGGCGAAGAGACCTTTGTGGTTGAAGTAAACACTGTACCCGGATTTACGGAAGCCTCAATTATACCTCAGCAAGCGGGGGTAATTGGGATATCAAAAACTGAATTAATTACTACGGTGTTAAACTCTTGTGGTATTTAAGGATCTCATTGATTTTCATTATATTCGATTACTTAAATTCTGAACGGATGAAAAAGTTATCTGCGTTGTTTTTTCTAATTGCAATGGCCTTTAGCGCGGTGTCACAAATAACCTGGAGCGAACATGTAGCGCCGATCGCTTACGAGCATTGCACTACTTGTCACCGTCAAGGTGGTATAGGTCCTTTTCCAATTGAAACTTACCAAGATGCCTATGGATATATGTTCGACATTGCCGATGCGGTGAGCGATCGACATATGCCACCATGGCCTGCTGACCCCAATTATCGTCAATTTTTACACGAGAATTATCTTACGGATGATCAGATTCAAACGATCAACGATTGGGTGCTCGTTGGAGCTCCGGAAGGAGATCCAGCATTGGCCCCTGAGTTGCCTTCGTTTACCACGGGAAGCGCGCTGCCCTCTATCGACTTGAGTATTCAAACTCCTGAATATGCCTCTACAGCGGCCTTTGATGATGTTTACCGCACATTCGTAGTTCCGAGTAATTTTTCAGTCGATAAATTCATTGATGGATTTGAAGTAATTCCGGGGAATGCTTCCATCGTGCATCACGTGGTGGTGTATTATGATCCCTCTGATGAGTGCTTGACCTTAGACGCAAACGATCCAGGGCCTGGATTTACCACGAGCGGCACGGGAGGCGAACTTCCCGCTGATGCGAAATTTTTATCGGTGTGGGCTCCAGGAAAAAATACACAAATGCTTCCCCTGGGTTTTGCTCTTCGCGCAGAAGCGGGCGGACATTTTTTGATTGAAATTCACTTCCCTGCTGGCACAGCAGGAGAGTTAGATCAAACAACCGTGAATGTACATTACACAACGGATAGTACTCCAAGAGAGGTGTGGCTCGATCCTATTTTGAATCATGCGCCTCCTATTTTGCAAGCTCCGTTTTTATATATACCGGCTAACCAAACGGCGATTTTCGAAGAGATATATGAAGTGCCTATCGATGTCACTTTATTCAATGTAATGCCACACATGCATCTGATTGGTCGTTCTATTACTAGTTGGGCCGAAACGCCAAGCAGCGATAGCATTCCGCTTATTCATATTCCTGAATGGCATTTCCATTGGCAAATGGGCTATGATTTTACATCGTTACAAACCTTACCCGCTGGAAGCTTGCTGAAGGCAAGTGCTTTTTTTGATAACACGACCAACAATCCCAATAACCCCAATGATCCTCCGCAGCTGGTGATAGCGGGTGAAGCTACGGATGAAGAAATGATGGTGGTGTTTTTCACCTATACGTATTACTTGCCCGGTGATGAAAATATTGAAATAGTAACAGGTGTTCCTGCATTGGAAAAAACACCTACCAAATGGAGTGTATATCCCAATCCTACAGCGGACTTATTGCATGTTCAATCCTTCTTAGATCGTTACCAAAAAGTGCAGTTCAGCATTTTTGATCAAACAGGTAAAAAATGGATGCACACGCAAGAAAACGTTCAAGGAGGTATGGATACTTCGGAATTGGATGTGTCGCAATTGCCTGTTGGCATTTATTACTTGCAGGTAACGGGAGATGAGTTGTATTTCACAACATCTTTTATCAAACAGTAATTAGCGGACGCGGCCGGGATTATCGCGCAAAAAGCTCTTCCAGCTGTTGTGCGATTTTCCACTGGCCAATGCTGAGCTAGTTTGGTAAAAATGACAAACCGCTGCGGCCAAACCGTCGGTAGCATCGAGGTTTTTGGGCATAGCTTCTGCAGCAATCTTTAAGGTAGATTGAAGCATGGCCGCTACTTGTTCTTTCGATGCAGCACCATTACCAGTGATGGACTGTTTTATTTTTCTCGGTGCGTATTCTACAATCGGTATTTGTCGACTCAGAGCTGCGGCTATGGCCACTCCTTGTGCGCGTCCTAACTTCAGCATCGACTGAACGTTTTTCCCAAAGAACGGAGCTTCAATAGCAAGCTCATCCGGATGAAATTCATCGATTAGTTCTATACATCTTTCAAAGATGCGTTGGAGTTTTAAAGCGTGGTCATCGATTTTGTCGAGGCGTAAAACATCCATCGTTAGTAAGGACATTTTTTTTCCTTCTACCTTGATGAGTCCATACCCTAGAATGGAGGTGCCAGGGTCAATTCCTAATATGATTCGTTCGTTCGCTGACAATGTCTTTACTTTGGGGCTAAAGTAATTCTTTTCGATACATGTATTTCTTTTTGCTTGCTCATGTCATTGTTATGCTCGTGCTTCGCTCAGCACTGCGCACGCAATTGACGTGGAAGAAAAAAAGAGAAACAGCAGTTGATCGCCGTTTTTCAGTGATCATCCCCATGCGAAATGAGGAGGCGAATGTTTGTTCGGTTTTGGATGATCTAAAAAAACAATCTCGTGATGGCCTTTTGTTCGAGGTAGTGGTGATCGACGATCATTCAACCGATGCTACACTTCAATTGGCTCGGGAGTACCAAAACCATTGGCCTGAATTGTCGATTTATACACTCGATGAATTACAAGGAAAAAAAGCCGCCTTGGCCAAAGGTGTGGAGAAAGCCCAATATCCTTGGATTATCACCATCGATGCGGATGTGCGATTGGGAAGTCAATGGCTGCATACCTTGTCAAATGAGGCGTGTAGTTTATACGATTTATATATTTTGCCCTTAGAATTGACCAATGGCGGATCGATGAGCAATGAGTGGCAGATCATCGAAAATGAGAGTCTTCTGGCGTTGACCGCGGCAACTGCGGTGATGAATGAAGCTGTAATGTGTAACGGTGCGAATTTGATGTTTACAAAAGTAGCTTATGAGGAAGCCCAGCGCTTGCGTAGGGACGAACAGTGGGCGAGCGGTGATGATTTGTTTTTATTAGAAGCCATCAAAAAGAAAGATAAGACCCGCATTTGTTTTGTGCCCGAACAAGCCGTTATTGCACGCACAGAAGTGAGCGCGAATTGGTTGCAGCAGCGATTGCGATGGACCGGTAAAACCAAACGAGTGAAGGACAAGGCCACTTGGCTATTGGGTAGCTATTTCGCCGCCATGAATCTGCTCGTTTTAGTGATTTGGGTGTTGGCATTCATGGGCAAATTGGATTTACGCGAAGCCTTCATATTTCATCTGATCAAAATGTGGCTCGACTTCTTTTGGATAAAACCCATGCGACGATTTTTCAATCATCCCCGACGACTTGTTTGGAGGGTTCTTTTCTTTTTTTGTTTTCCATTTTATTTCGTTTTCATTGCTGTCTCCTCTCTCCTTATTACACCCACCTGGAAGGGACGTGGTGTGCGGGGGTGAGGTCCGAGGTGCGTGATGAATATTGCTCTTAGTGATACCTGCCTTATGTTTGCAGCCAATGAGTCAAACGGTTGAACATACCAGTCCTGCGCGCAGAGCATGGGTGCGCTTTCGTCGCAACCCGATGGCTATGGGTGGTTCATTGTTTATCTTGTTGGTTGCATTGGTAAGTTTTCTAGGCCCCCTCATTCGTCCTGATCAAACGATCAACGCGAATCATCAAAATTTATCGGTTTCTGGGGTGAAACCAGGCTTTCAAGTAAAGACTATTCGGGTTGATCGAGCGAAAGAAAAAACCGCTCTGTGGAAAATGTGGGTCGATGGCGGAAGAGAGTTGCCCTATGAAGAGGTAATCATTCACTCGATGGAAGTGAAAAATGATTCGGCTCACGTGAGTTTGTATGCCGCTAATGGCAGAGCTTCCAAGCTAGTGAGTTTTCCATTGAGTCAATTGCAGCAGCGAAATGGACAGTACGTTTTTGAAAAAACATACCTTCTCGGAACGGACAAATATGGACGCGATCTCTTGTCGCGATTAATGGCGGGTAGTGTAATTTCATTAGCTGTAGGAGCAATAGCCGTGATTATCTCGCTGCTCGTGGGCCTAGTGGTGGGGCTAGTTGCTGGCTATTACAAAGGATGGGTAGATAAGGTGCTCATGTGGTTTACCAATGTGATATGGGCTGTTCCTACTTTGTTGTTGGTTATGGCGATCACCTTCGCATTTGGTACAGGCTTTTGGAAGGTCTTCTTGGCCGTGGGGCTTACCATGTGGGTTGAAGTGGCGCGCATAGCTCGTGGCCAAGTATTGAGTATCCGCGAAAAAGAATATGTCGAGGCTGCCAAGGCTTTGGGGTTTTCGGAAAGAAGAATTATTTTCAAGCATATTTTACCGGGTATTCTTTCCCCGATCATCGTTATTTCTGCTGCTAATTTTGCTTCAGCTATTTTGATAGAGGCGGGTTTAAGTTTCTTGGGATTGGGTGCTCAAATACCTACTCCGAGCTGGGGAAACATGATTCGCGAACACTACGCCTTCATTACTACAGATATGGCTTATCTGGCTATTATTCCCGGTTTGTTCATCATGCTTTTGGTGCTGGCCTTTATGCTGGTAGGGAATGGTCTTCGTGATGCGTTGGATGTCAGAGAATAAGTTACATTTGCGCGTATGAAAAAAGACGCTCGCATATATGTAGCTGGTCATCGCGGAATGGTAGGGTCTGCCATTGTTCGCCTACTTCAAAAGGAAGGTTATACCAATATCCTCACCCGCACATCGTCAGAGTTAAACTTGATGGATCAAGCCGCGGTGCACGCTTTTTTCGCTGAGGAACAACCCGAGTTTGTTTTTTTAGCTGCCGCAAAAGTGGGCGGAATTCATGCGAATAATGTTTACCGCGCCGATTTTCTTTACAATAATTTGATGATTGAATCGAACGTCATTCATGCGTCTTTTCTTCACAAGGTAACAAAGCTCTTGTTTTTAGGTAGTTCATGTATTTATCCTAAAATGGCCACACAACCATTGAAGGAAGAAAGCCTCCTCACAGGCCTTTTAGAACCAACCAATGAACCTTATGCGATTGCTAAAATTGCAGGGATCAAATTATGCGAAGCTTATCGCGATCAATACGGTTGTAATTTTATTTCGGCGATGCCTACTAACTTGTATGGCCCTAATGATAATTACGATCTGAATAATTCACATGTGCTTCCGGCTCTCATTCGAAAGTTTCATACCGCTAAAATGGAAGGTGCCGAAAGGGTGGAAGTATGGGGAACTGGCGCGCCTCTGCGTGAATTTTTACATGTAGATGATCTCGCTGAAGCTTGCTTATATCTTATGCTTCACTACAACGATAAGTTATTCGTAAACATCGGCACAGGTACAGATTTGTCAATAAAGGAATTGGCAGAAATGATCAAGTCCATCGTTGGGTTTCTAGGGGAACTTTTCTGGAACACAGAAAAACCAGATGGTACTCCTCGCAAATTGATGGATGTTAGTCGCATTCATTCGATGGGATGGAAACATCGCATTTCCTTGACAGAAGGTATCGCTGCTGTGTATGCAGAGTATGCTAAAGAAGCTGTACTATGAAGATACGGCTACTCCTCTTGTTTCTTTCGATAGCCACTGCGCAAGTAGCGTTTGCTCAGAAGCGAACGTTTTGGGTTCCCGGTGATGTTCCATTGGAGCGAACCTTTACACTGGAAATCGAACGATCGTTCGGTAAGGATAGCGCTGTATTTCATACGGCGATGAAACCCTTTACTTCGCAATCAGATGTAGTTAAAAACGCCTACCTCATGGCGCGAGATACAGCTAAGTATTACACCACAGGCTGGCGTAAGCTGTTGCGCGATCATTTGGTAGAGGCGCGCGAAGATGATTTTGTGGTGAGTGTAGATCCCTTGTTTAATTTTTCTTTCGGAAAGGACATCAATGATTTCACGGGGTATGCTGATACAGTTCGATTGTTTACGAATACGCGCGGAATGCTGCTTCAAGGGCGCATTGGACCGAAGGTATGGTTTCAGTCGGGCTTCTACGAAAATCAAACCTTTGCGCCGCTGTTTATAAAAGCGTTTGCAGATTCTACCGGTGCTATGCCGGGTGCAGGACGAACGAAAAAATATAAAATAACGGGCTTCGACTATAACATGTCCTTCGGCTCGGTAAGTTATCAGCCCTGGAGTTTTTTGACCTTGCAAATAGGATACGGGAAACATTTTATAGGAAATGGATACCGGTCATTGCTCTTGTCAGATGCGGCTTTTTCATATCCTTACTTGAAAGCGACAGCGCAATGGTGGGAGAATAAATTACAGTACACGGCTATTGCTACCACATTTCAAAATATGGAGCGTTTGCCTTTGGGCGAAGTACCAGAATCTTTGTTTAAGCGAAAAGGAGGAAGCTTTTATTACTTGAGTTTTCACCCCACGCAAACAATAGAAGTAGGATTGTTTGAAGGAACCATTCGGCAGCGAGTGGATTCAACTCAAGTGGTTCCACTCACTTGGGATACCTATGTTCCTGTAATTGGCCTGAGCTCATTGGTTAACGGACTGAATGGAACAAACAATGTGTTGACAGGGGTGAACGCACGCGTGGAATTATCGAAGCATGCATTTATGTATGGACAGTTGGCTTGCGATAATCTAAAGGATCTCCGATTGGGTTGGCAAGTGGGCTTGCAGTTGATGGATTTAGGCGTGAAGAATTTAGACGTCACAGCGGAGTCGAACACCACTTCCGATTATTTTTATTCCGATCGTCGCGGCGATTTGCAATCGTACTCGCACTTCAACCAGCCTCTAGGCCTCATGGCTGGAGCTGGTGTTCAAGAGTACATCGGTATCGTTCACTATCGCTATCGCCGATGGGATAGCCAGGTGAAGTTTAACTATTACACGCAAGCGGGCGGTCCCGCCGGTACTTGGTGGAACAACCCTACGGAAACCATTCAGCCTTTGGTGTTATGGTCGAGCCGACAAGTGCAGCAGTGGGACGTAGCTACGAGTTTGTGCCTCAATCCAAAAACCAATATGCGATTGACCCTTGGGGTGATTGATCGCATAGATCGATCCGCTGATCATAGACATACCTCCTATGTTTATTTAGCCTTTCGCACCAATTTACATGCGATTTATACGGATTTTTGATAGATTTGACCTACCTAACTATGACTACCTCCTTTAGGAGATAAACGTACGCCATTTGTTCCTGACAATTGGCCAAAAAGGATGAATCGTGGAAGATCTGATTTTCGGTTTTGTAACTGCTTTTTTCTTGGTGATGGTGGCCATGCCTGCCCTCATAAAGGTGGCAAAGCTCAAGCACCTTGTTGATGAGCCAGGGGAAGCCCGAAAGCTTCACCGTAGGAGTGTTCCTACCATTGGCGGTATTCTCATCTTCGCGGGTACGATCATTTCTTATGCCCTCTGGTTTCCTTCACGCAACGAATGGCAATTGGGGAATAACTATGATGTCTTAGGCGCACTGCACGAATTCAAATACCTCGTAGCAAGCACGTTTATTTTGTTCTTCCTAGGTTTAAAAGACGATATCATTGGGGTGTCGCCTACTAAAAAGTTAGCCATTCACATGGTGGTTGGATTTATACTCGTAGTGTTGGCTGATATCCGAATTACCGAGTTTTGGGGCCTTTTTAATGTGCAAGCATTGCCTTACAGCTTATCAATAGCGCTATCCATATTCATCTATGTGGTTATTGTCAACGCGATTAATTTAATTGATGGAGTAGATGGACTGGCCGCAGGAATTGGGCTAATCGCTAGTTTGACATTCGGGTTTTGGTTTTATCGCACAGGAGATTTGCCTTTAGCGCTCTTGGCTTGTGGCTTGGGTGGATCATTACTTGGTTTTTTAATCTTCAATTTTCAACCGGCGAAGATTTTTATGGGCGACTCGGGATCGCTGATTATTGGTGTTGTTATTTATGTGTTGACTACCAAAATGATCGAGTTCCCTCCTGTGCGCATGTCGGCTGCAATGATGGATGTATCGAAACCGGTGCTAGCCATGGCTATTTTATCTTATCCTTTGATAGATACGTTGCGGGTTTTCTTTATACGCGCACTGCAGGGTAGATCACCTTTCTCAGCGGATAAAAATCACATTCATCACAAGTTATTATCGCTCGGGCTTAGCCATCGTCAAACTGCCGTGGCCTTGTATGGTTTTACCATATTGATTATTGCCATTTGTTTTTTAACGCCAGCGCGAACACCTAACGTGTCATTTTTGATTGTAGGAGGAAGTGCGGTCGTGCTTTCACAGTCCGTCTTTCTTATCAAGTCAAAACAAGAGAAGTCTTAATGAAAATGCGGTGTGGCGTATGCCTTCACTGCTTTGTCGTCAATCTGTTTAGGGCTGAGAATAACCAAGCGCTCCATAACGTTTCTGAACTCGCGAATATTTCCGGTCCAGTCCAATTCTTGTAGCGCCTTTAAGGCACCCGGAGTTATCTCTTTTTTAGGTTGACCATACTCTTCGGCAATTTTGTTGAGGAAGTGATCAGCTAATAGTGGAATGTCTGTTTTGCGCTCATTAAGCGATGGAACACGAATGACAATCACAGAAAGACGGTGATACAAGTCTTCACGAAAATTACCAGCGGCTATTTCTTTGCGCAGATCTTTATTGGTAGCGGCAAATACACGAACGTTTACCTTCATGTCTTTATCGCCGCCCACACGCGTGATTTTACTTTCTTGCAAGGCTCGCAACACTTTAGCTTGTGCGCTAAGTGCCATATCGCCTATTTCATCTAAAAACAGTGTGCCACCATCGGCCAATTCAAATTTCCCTTGGCGCAATTTGATTGCTGAGGTGAATGCACCTTTTTCATGTCCGAAGAGTTCACTTTCGATAAGCTCAGAAGGGATAGCTGCACAGTTCACTTCAATAAATGGAGCAGCCGAACGGGTGCTTTTTTCATGAAGTTGTCGAGCCACTAATTCCTTTCCAGATCCATTGCCACCTGTAATCAAAACACGAGCTTCTGTGGGTGCAACTGTGTCAATCATTTTTTTGATTTCCGTGATCGCGTCACTCTCACCTACGATGTCGGTACCAATGGTTTTATTTACTTTTTTACGAAGGGTTTTTGTTTCTTGAACCAACGCTTTTTGATCGCTTGCATTTCGCACGGTTACCAATATGCGATTGAGATCAAGTGGTTTTTGAATAAAATCATACGCCCCTTTTTTCAACGCTTCCACTGCTGTTTCTACTGTACCATGACCAGTCATCATTACCACTGGCGCATCAATCCCTTTTTCTTTGATTTTATCCAATACTTCCATGCCATCCATACGCGGCATTTTTATATCACAGAAAATCAGATCGAATTCTTCCTTTTCCAATGTTTTCAAAGCACTAGCGCCGTCTTCGGCTTCTTTTACTTCAAAAGATTCGTACTCGAGAATTTCTTTAAGCGCGCTGCGGATGGCAGCTTCGTCGTCGATCAATAGAATTTTGGGCATAGAACAATTTTTCTTGAATGGTGCTAAAATAGGCAGAATAAAGGATCAGCGGCGAATACGTCCGGCCATGATGAATCTGCGGGTGAAATACTCGCTGTGTTGATATACTTCCTCGATTACGCCTGCATGCACCGTGGAATGAATCATTCGCGTTTCTTTCCCGTCGTTATAGGTAACGAGGGCCACGTGACCAATGTTCTTTCGAGAGACTTTATGTCCTGAAAAAAAGAGCAAATCGCCGGGCTGTGCTTCTAGGAGATCTATTCTATCGCACACCGTAGATTGCGAACCGCTCCCATGAGGAAGGTGAACATCAAAGTTTTTATATACGTGACATACGAAACCAGAGCAGTCAAAGCTTTGGGTGGAACCGGGTCGATTGCCATACTTTTTGCCCAAGTGCTGGCGGGCAAAGCTAATGAGGCTGTCAACCTCTTGATTGACAGCTGCTACTGTATCAACGACCAGCGAATCAGCTTGCGAAAGGCCGAGAAGCGGGCAGAGGAAGAGCGTGAAAATCAGGAGCTTTAGTCTCATTGGGCGAAAATACACGATCCACAAAAGAGGAATGACGGTTTTATAAATTCCATAACATTTTAGCAGCCTTGTCCGCTATCTTCGCGAGGTGAAATCTGCTAATTATCTCAACGAATTAAACGAAGCGCAACGCGCCGCTGCAGCCCACGTGAATGGCCCATTGATGGTTATTGCAGGTGCGGGATCGGGAAAAACACGTGTGCTCACTTACCGCATCGCTCACCTCATTGATCAAGGTGTTGATCCTTTTCAAATTTTGGCCCTGACCTTTACCAATAAGGCAGCGCGTGAAATGAAAGAAAGGATCGGAAAAATTGTGGGCGAGCACGAAGCGCGGAATATTTGGATGGGAACCTTTCACAGCATTTTTGCTCGTATTCTTCGCATTGAATCGGAGAAAATAAATTACCCGCGCAATTTCTCCATTTACGATACCACAGATAGCAGAAGTCTGCTCAAGGATATTATCAAGGAAATGGGTTTGGATGATAAAATCTACAAGCCCGCTTTAGTGCACAATCGAATTTCTTCGTGTAAAAACAACCTGATTTCTCCTGTTGATTACAAAAACAGTGTAGATATTATCAGCGAAGATCATAGCAGCGGAAAGCCTAAAATGGCTGAGATCTATGCGATGTATGATTTGCGCTTGTTCAAATCGGGTGCGATGGATTTTGATGATTTGCTCTTCAAAACAAACGTGCTCATGCGCGATCATCCAGATGTTCTTCATCGCTATCAGCATAAGTTTATGTACATCTTGGTAGATGAGTATCAGGATACCAACTTTGCTCAGTACCTCATCATCAAACAGCTGGGGGCATTGAATGAAAATGTGTGTGTAGTAGGCGATGATGCTCAAAGTATCTACGCTTTCCGTGGAGCGAACATTCAGAATATTCTCAACTTCCGCAGAGATTATCCTGATTATACGCTCTATAAATTGGAGCAGAATTATCGCAGTACAAAAACCATAGTTGAAGCGGCGAATAGCATCATTTCAAAGAATAAAGATCAAATTAAAAAGACTGTTTGGACCGCCAATGAAGAGGGTAGTCTCATTCGTGTGCACAAAGCGGCAACGGATAATGACGAAGGGATGTTCGTGGCCAATCAGATCTTTTCGATCAAACAAGAAAAGGGCGCCGACTTCAAGGACTTTGCTATTTTATATAGAACCAATGCGCAGAGCCGATCTTTTGAAGAAGCGTTGCGCAAATTGAACATTCCTTACCGTATCTATGGTGGAGTGAGTTTCTATCAACGCAAAGAGGTAAAAGATTTATTGGCTTACTTCCGATTGGCCGCCAATCCGAACGATGAAGAATCGCTCAAACGTATTATCAATTATCCTATTCGCGGTATCGGTAAAACAACGTTAGAAAAATTGGTGGTGGGAGCCGCTGAAAGAGAACTTTCGGTTTGGGATATGATTCATCGTGCCCAAGAAGTAGGTATTACGGGCGCTACCTATAGCAAGCTCGCCGACTTTGTGACCATGATCAAAAGTTTTTCGGTAGAGTTGGAGTTGAAAAACGCCTATGACCTCGGCCATCACATAGCATCGGCCAGTGGATTGCTCAAAGATCTTTATAGCGATAGAACACCAGAAGGTGTGGCACGCTATGACAACATTCAGGAATTGCTGAATGGTATGAAGGAATTTTCTGAAAAAGTCATGAATCCTGATGATCCCTATAAGGTGAATACCTTGGGCGATTTTTTGATTGATGTAGCCTTGCTGACGGATGTAGATAATGAAGATGAGAACGATCGAAATAGAGTGAGCATGATGACCATTCACGCCGCAAAAGGCTTGGAATTTGGCTACGTCAATATTGTGGGGTTAGAAGAAAACTTGTTCCCTTCGCAGCTAAGCATCAACTCGCGTGAAGAGTTAGAGGAAGAGCGTCGTTTGTTTTATGTGGCGCTGACACGTGCTGAGAAAAAAGCCACCTTGAGTTATGCACTTACGCGTTACCGCTGGGGTCAACTCAGCTATTGTGAACCATCTCGATTTATTGAAGAACTGGATGAACGGTTTTTGGAATTACCACAGCAGGAACAAAGACCTGTGGCAACACGACCGGTAGATTTTCATTCAGAGCGGTTAGGTTTTCGTACCAATTCGCGGCCGCCTCAGGAGAAAAATCTCTTTGGTGAGGAGCCGCCTATAAAACAAGCGGCACCACCTAGCGGAAACTTCAAAAAGTTAAGTTCGGTGCAAAGCCCTTCATCTCCAACAGCTGCTGCAAGCGGCGATTGGACACCCGCTGGTGACATTGCAGTAGGGCACGAGGTGATGCATGAAAAATTTGGCAAAGGAAAAGTGTTGGTCATCGAAGGCAATGCCCCAGATATCAAAGCCACTGTTTTCTTCCCCTCGGCGGGTCAGAAGCAGCTCTTGCTCAAATTTGCGAAACTGCGTGTTGTAGGCTAGGTTTTAGTATATTTGTTAAGTCTAACCTCTGATGGCATAGTCATAAGTCTTGCGCCTACAGATGTTTCAATATTTTATTTTACAGTTTTGAAAGAATCCAATTCACCTTCTAGTTCTTTTCGTTCAGCGGATCACGTGCACATTCCACATGATTTAGAATTGAATAGTGCTCGTCCTGACCTCATTATTCCGGAATACGGGCGTAACATTCAACGCATGGTAGAGTTTGCCATGACCTTAGAAAATCGCGAAGAACGCAACCAATGCTGCAGAGCTATTCTTTCGGTAATGGGACAGTTATTTCCTTACCTCCGAGATATCGAAGATTTTAACCACAAGTTATGGGATCACTTATACATCATGAGCAATTTTAAGCTAGATGTGGACAGTCCTTATCCTATTCCCAAGCCGGAAGAACTCGATGCGCCGCCAGATCGTATTCCCTACCCACAAGGCGATGTGCGCTTTGGGCACTATGGCAGATACGTAGAAAAAATGATCGATAAGTGTGTAGAACTTGAAGAAGGCCCGGAAAAGCAAGCCTTCACCGTATCTATCGCTAATTTGATGAAGCAAAATGCCCTCAATTGGAATCGCAATACCGTTACGGACGATGTTATTCTAAAAGACTTGAGATTCTTAAGCAAAGGTCGCTTGAATTTAGAAGGTATCACAGAATTGCACGCGGTTAAAACCATTCCAGGTAATAAGCTTCAAGATTTTTCCGATGATAATTTTGGAAGAAAGAAAATGATGAATAAAAACAAGAAGAAGAAGTTTAAGGGACCAAATAATAAGTACCGCAATTAAACCTTTCTTGTTGAAGTGGTTCTTACGGATATAAAACTGATAACCATGAAAAAGATCGCATTTATTTTATCATTAGCGTCTATTGTTTCTTTGGTGGCTTGCCGCAAGGAAAAAGAATCATTCGATAACACAGTAGCGCGCGACAACCAAACAGCCGAAACCTACTTCAGCGATATGTATAAAGTCGTTGAAGATGTGAGCGCTAATACCGAAGGTATCCGTGATTATTCCATTGGATGTATCGATACCGTTATTGTTGACACCGTTTCAACTCCACGAACTGTTTTAATTGATTTTGGTAACGATGATTGTGTGGGCACAGATGGCCGCATCCGCAAAGGAACCATCTTGGTGAGCTATACTGGTCGCTACCGAGAAGCGGGCACGGTGATTACCGTTACACCGCAAACCTATTCGGTGAATGGATTCTCCATTACAGGTACCAAAACCATCACCAACGCGGGCACCAATGGGCTCGGACAGCCTTACTTTAACATTGAAGTAAACGGTACCATTACCGCTCCAGCTAATGCCTACGATATTACTTGGCAAAGCTCGCGTGTGCGCACTTGGGTGGAAGGGTATACCACCGCTTCCTTGCTCGATGATGCCTATGAAATAACAGGTAATGCCAGTGGTGTAAACCGTTTTGGTAATCCCTACACCATGAATATTACCACGCCACTTCGCGCTGAAATAGGATGCCCTTGGTTAGTTAGCGGCGTGTTTTCCATTACTCCAGAAGACGGCGAAATGCGCAGCATTAATTTCGGTAGCGGCGATTGCAACGCAGGTTATGTTATTACAGTTGATGGAACGGATTATCCGATCAATGGAGGTAACTAAATAGGAGCGATGGAATTTTTCAAAGAAGGATTTTTTCACATCACAGATTGGGAAGGGTATGATCACATGCTCTTCCTTTTTTGTTTGGCGGCGGGTTTATATTGGGAGCATTGGAAGCGCTTGATAGCCATGGCCACCGCTTTTACAGTGGGACACAGTATTACACTCGCACTGAGTGTTCTTGATCAAGTGGCTTTCTCGAGTGATTTGATCGAGCTCTTGATACCCACTACTATCGTTTTAACAGCCCTTGTTCGCTTTTTCCGCAAGGAAGAGTCTCAAGGATGGCCGGTAGTAGTGATGGTGGGATTTTTTGGTCTTATCCATGGCTTGGGCTTTTCCACTTATTTGAAAATGATGATCTCTGACACCAATGAGCGAGTAGGCTTACTGTTCTTCTTCAACCTGGGCGTGGAGGCCGGACAGCTTGTGATTTTAGGGGTTCTTCTTGCTTTCCATACCCTGTTGAGAAAGGCTTTGCAGCTCAAAATTCCGCTGCTTCGCAAAGGAGAGTTGATATTGGCTATTGGAATTTCACTTTTTCTGATTATCCAAAAAGTGTTGGAAAGTACAGAGGTATAGAAATTCAACTAATTTTGTCCCACTTTTTAACCGGGTGAAGAAACTATTTATACTCCCCATTCGACTTTATCAATGGATATTGTCTCCTTGGTTAGGCCAAAATTGTCGTCATCAACCGACATGTAGCCAATACGCCATAGAGGCCATTGAACAATGGGGGGTAATAAAGGGTTTATGGCTCGGGATAAAACGGATAAGTAAATGTCATCCATGGGGAACGCATGGATATGACCCAGTGCCCAAGCAACCAATTAAACCGAGAATAAAATGAAAACCTCTGTGAAAGTTTTTTCTTTCTTTTTTGCAGCAGCGATGATGATCGCCTGTGCTCAAGCTGAATCTGAAGTGGTAAAACAAGCCCGCACCATTCAAGAAGGTATCATGAAGTCAAAAAATCAGTTGGATTCAACAATTGACCTTTCGATTACCGATATCAACAATCGCATCACTACTATGAGCAGTGATTCTATCGCGATGAAAGACAGCGCAAACATTGCTTTGTTTGGTCAAATGCAATCACAAGTTGCTCGCTTGGCTGAAATGAAATCTAAATTGACAGATTGGGCGTCTTCTATGAAGATGTTGCCAACTCCTGAGGAAGTAGCGAAAGGCGCTGAAAATCCTTTCGGTAAAGAAGCTACTGATCAAGACATTCTGAAAGGTGTTCAAGCTTCTCAAGAGGAGTTTAACAACTTGAAGTCAGAGATTGAATCTGAAATGCAATAATCAATGAATATCCGACCCAGAAGAAATAGGAAATCGGAAGTCATAAGAAGTATGATAAGGGAAACGCAAGTTTCCCTTTCGTCGTTAATGTATCCGGTATTTTTGATTGATGGCCAATCAAAGAAAATACCTATCACCAGTATGCCAGGTATAAGCCGCATGACCCTTGATTTTCTTCTGGAAGAAATAGCGGAATGCGTGGCCTTGGGAATCAACAGTTTTGTAATTTTCCCCGCAGTAGAGGATACGTTAAAAGATAAAACAGCTACTTATAGCTATGATCCCAGCAACTTTTATTTGGAAGCTGCACGTGTTATAAAAAGGCAGTTTCCAGATGTATGCTTGATGAGTGATGTAGCTATGGATCCGTATAGCAGTGATGGGCATGATGGCTATGTAGAGAACGGAGAAATCGTGAACGATCTTACTCTTCCCATTTTGGCAAAAATGGCTGTGGAGCAAGCCAAAGCAGGTTTCGATATTATAGGCCCGTCGGATATGATGGACGGCAGAGTAGGGGTGATTCGTGAAGCATTAGATGCTGAAGGATTTTACACCACTTCTATCATGAGTTATACGGCTAAGTATGCTAGTGCTTATTATGGCCCATTCCGTGAGGCATTGGATAGCGCTCCTAAGAGTGGCGATAAAAAGACCTATCAAATGGATCCCGCGAATAAGCGCGAGGCTTTGCGTGAAGCAGCATTAGATATCGAGGAGGGAGCAGATTTTCTTATGGTAAAACCGGCACTGTGTTACCTCGATGTGATTCACTTGTTGAGTGAATACAGTGATGTTCCCATTGCTTGCTATAATGTAAGTGGGGAATACGCCATGTTGAAAGCCGCTCAGGAAAAGGGTTGGGTTAATTTTGAAAAAGCCATGCCCGAAATGCTCCTCAGTATGCAGCGCGCAGGTGCGCAGGTGATCCTCACCTATTTTGCGAAGGAGTATGCGCAATTGGTCAAAAACGGATAATCGATTTTCAATAGGTGTTTACCACCGAGTAGAAATAAAAAAGGTCTGAAACATCAGACCTTTTTTTTTATGCATTGCGAATCGCTTCTGCGAGTGCGGTGTATTCTTCGGGAGTGAATTTCAATCGTTCTTTTTGAAAGTTGATATCTCCAATCGTATTCAGTGGTACTAGGTGCATGTGCGCATGGGGCACTTCAAGCCCAATTACGGCAATACCAATGCGCTGGCAGGGCACCACGCGCTGAATTTTTGAAGCCACCTCTTTGGCGAAAACATTGATCTCTTGTAAAAGAGTGGTATCCAGATCAAAGATGTAATCAATCTCTTTTTTGGGAACCACTAATGCATGACCTTTTGCAACGGGCATCACATCGAGGAAGGCGATGAATTGGTCATTTTCGGCTATTTTATAGCAGGGTATTTCACCGGCGATAATGCGTGAAAAAATGCTGGCCATCTTAGCGAGAAATTTCGAGGATTTCAAACTTGATCATTCCTGCTGGAACTTGCACTTCGGCGATGTCGCCAACTTTTTTTCCTAAAAGACCTTTGCCAATAGGAGAGTCGACAGAGATTTTTTTCTCTGCGAGATTAGCTTCGTTTTCAGCCACCAATGTGTATTGTACTTCAGCATTGTTGTTGAGGTTTTTGATTCTCACTTTGGTAAGGATAAAAACCTTCGACGTATCCATTTGCGATTCGTCGATCAAACGAGCGTTGGCTACTAGATCTTCCATTTTAGCAATGCGAGCCTCTAGAAGACCTTGTGCTTCTTTGGCAGCATCATATTCGGCATTTTCAGAAAGGTCGCCTTTGTCACGTGCTTCGGCAATTTGAGCGCTAATCTTCGGACGTTCTACCGTCTTCAAATTGTGTAATTCGTCTTTCAGGCGCTTCAATCCGTCAGCAGTATAGTATGCAACTTGTGACATATTAATCAGTTTATGTGCGTGGGTATATCAGTAAAAAAAGAGAAAACCCCCAATGGAGGTTTTCTCTATAGATAACAAAGGTACAAAAAATCTTAGAGTGCAATACGCAATCCGATGCTGTGTACACCAGCGAAAGGATTCGTTACGCGGTAAGAGTAGTCAAGACCGAAAAGAGTTTCGTTAGCTCCTACAGGCAATTGCACGGTCATACCAGCGCTTGGGCCAGTAAATACTGTTGTACGATCTTCATCGCTCGTGATGCCATTTTCCCAAGTGTAACCACCGCGGAAAATGAAACGATCACGGAAACCAAACTGAGCTCCTACGCCAAACTGGTCTTTGGAGAAAGAGTTAGAGGTGTATTGAAGATCAGTTGTCAATTTCATTTTTTCACCGAAAAAGAAGTCGTAAGCGAAGCCTACGTTTACCAATGAAGGCAATTCATATTTTTCAGAACGGCGGTTCACGGTAACGCTGCTTCCGTTTGAAGGTATAGTAGCAGTGATCGATAGACCATCGCCGCTGTAACGCATAGGAGGACCTACGTTGCGAAGAGCAATACCAAAACGAACGTTATCTTTTTCACCAGTGATGTAGCGGATACCTGCATCGAAAGAAACACCTTGTGAACGGGCGTTGTAAATCGCTTCAGAAATCAAGCGTACAGTAAGACCACCATAGATGCTGTTAGAGAATCCTTTTGCGTACGATACACCAATGTTGGTGAACGATGGAGAGAATTTACCAATACCACCTTCTGGAAGATCTTCTTCAGTGATTTCGATGTCACCAAAGCTCATGTTATTTACGGTAATACCGAAGGCACCTGATTCGCCTACTTTTTGACCAAAGCCAAAAGAGTTGATGTTGATACCTGTACCTACGAGGTACTGATTGTTGCAGAATTGCAACTCGGTTTTACGCACGAATGCTAAACCTGCTACGTTGAGGAAAGTTGCTTCTACACCGTTGATAGATGCCATACCAGCATTACCAAAAGCAGAAGTACGTGCCCACGGATTAACCAACAAGTGGCTAGCACCAGCAGAACCTGAGCGGTCAGGGTTACCTGCAGTTGCAGGTAACACCGACGCTACTAGGAGAATGATTGCTATTATCTGTTTTTTCATAGTCTCTTTGTTCTTAAAGTTCCAATCGTTCATTATTAGAAGTTATCCAAATCGATTGGACGCATGATACCGAACCACTTCAGTACTTTTTCACCGGTGCCAGGCACGTTTACGTGAATGATGTAAGTACCGCTCGCAATCGGAATGTTCTTCATGTTTTTCAAATCCCAATCCAATTGAGTAGTAGGATCTGACTTCTTGAATTGACGTACCAATGTTCCGTTCAAATCGTAGATAGTGATCGTACACTCGTAAGGGAGGTTAACAATCTTCACGCGGTTGTCTAGCTTACTTGTTTCATATGAACTGAAAGCATAGTAAGGGTTAGGCACTACGTTGATGATGTCAAGCGCTGAAGTCAACTCTTCGTTATCACGAGTAATTGGAGCCAAATTCTTCGTAGAGAAACGGTATAAGTTTCTCCAAGAGTTAAGTGATCCTGCTGTGTTTTCTACGTCTGCTTGGTTATAGCTAAATGGAACAAACTGTTTAGCGACGCGCATAGAAACACGAACTTCATTAGGTACCAAACCATCTTCTGGTGAAAGCATTGGATACTCTGGGTTAGTCAATGAAGAAGTTACCCAAGTGCATGAACGGAATACACGCTTCCAGTTTGAACTGGTCAAGTTTGGATTACCCAAGTTAGCTGACAAGTATGCACCTTGGTCATAAGCTGGCATGAGTGCAGTGTTGTTGTCTTCGTAGCTGAGGTTTTTGAAAACATAAACCCAGTGCTGACCACCAAAAATAGGAGTGCCGTTGTCGCTGTACAATACAGAAGAAGGGTTAAACAACATGTCATTACCGTTGTCACCTTCTAACCATGAGTCTTCACCGAATGCCATATTCAAGCGTTCACCAGTACCGAGGTCAATTGCATAACCAGGGAACCAGCCCATACCGATGGCTCCGTTGAGTTCGCCTTCAGCAGCATTATAGCCACTTTGACCAGCCCAACGACCGTTTTTGTCAACAGATGGGTGACGACGAACTTTCATTTTCTCAGGATCAACAGTGTCATCACCATCAACGTCTTGAGCAAGAGCTGGGTCAGCTTGCATTTCCAATACTGGAACGCGAGACCACTTGCTCTTATCAGGAGTCAATACAATATCAACGTTATTCAAACCGTAGATATTTGAAATGCGCACTACTGACAACGCATCAAGGTCTCCTTTGAGGTCTTCTGTAGTTGGTGCGATGGTATTGATTATTTCTCCATCGAATTCAGCAGAGAAAGATACCAAGCAGTAAGGACTCACAGCACCGCCTAGTACACCTTCGTACACTTCGCGTGCGTCAGTGAATGGCTCAGCTGAAATACCATCTTCATAGTCGTCATACAAACGTTCGAGGTCGGCTTGCGTGCCTTCACCTTCTGTTTTGGTGGTACCTGCGCGAATCCAGTTTTGTTCTACGAAACCTTCATCATCTGGAATACCTGTTAACCAAGGTTGTGATGGATTATCGAAAGTGATCGAAGCACTGAGGAAGTCAGTGAAGTGTTTCACTTGGTTTCCATCATCATCTAGGTATTCATAGAAGCCCCAGTTGATAGAAATACCCAAGTCAAGTAATACGTTTTCACTTCCGATACGGAAGGCTTGATCATTGGTGTACTCTACGTTGTTTGTTACATCGGTCAACACCCAGAACAAAGAGTCTGGTGAATTTTCACCGTCAGGTCCAGTTAATTTCAATTCGAAGTCGGCACCTACTAATAGAAGTGGGTCAACTACTTTTACATCTACTGGTCCGTTGTTAGGCAAGTAGGTCAAGTTTGGAGTGTTGTTGTTCGCAAGGATATCCGCTTCTGTTTCTGCGTCAATCACAAGGTTGTTAAACCCGTTACCTCTACCTTCAATACGAGTCAAGAACACACCATCACCGTATTGTGAGTTTTGGATAGTTCCTTCGTTTTCTGGAGATGGGTTGTGAGGAACTGCAGCGATGCTTTGGATCTCACCTTGTGTACCACGACGTGAAGCTAAGTAAGCCTCGTCTTG
>JBDKGH010000064.1:0-11359 GCA_039798265.1 Bacteroidota bacterium
GCATGGCTATGCCACTGAGGTCTCCTTTCAAATCCATCATCAACACGGGTATTCCTTTGGAAGCCATGTTTTCCGCAATCACTTGAAGGGTCACTGTTTTTCCAGTTCCCGTAGCACCCGCGATTAAACCATGTCTGTTCAGTGTTTTTAAAGGAATGCGCACTTTCGCTTCGCCAATGGGCGATCCGTCTAATAAGGCCGACCCCAGCTCAAGGTAATCTCCTTTAAAGGCATATCCTTCACTGATGTGCTGAACAAATGATTCTTTGCGTTCCATCTTTCCTTCGATTTACTGTTCGAAAAGTACAATGGACTTTTAGCATCCTTCAGGAAGAATAAGAGCTTTTTTCCACAACGGTAAAAAGGAAAAACAAACCGAGCTCAGGCTTTGAAATACCGAACAAAACCGGAGAAAAGTGCACCCAATATCAGCAGTATTTCGTGCACCGATAATACGATGAGCCAATAGCCCCAAGCTACAAAGGCTTCCTCGCCATGCACCGCTGACAGCAATAGATAAAGGAAGAAAAGTGAATAAATACTCAGCACCGACACATGTGCAATCAACCACGATTTTCCTCTTTTTTGTAGGTAAAAAAAGAGAAAGGTTGTGCCCAATACAGCGCACACTCCAAGCATTAATAATTGATTGTCCGAAATCATGAGTAGTCGAAGATAGGCATTTCTTTCGGCTAATGCACCACTTCGAATCGTACTACTTTTTTCTCCCCATTCACCAGTTCTGCTTGAAGAATATAACTTCCATTGGCCCAATCGTTCAAGAAGAGCTCAAACTGAGAGGCGCCTATTTTCTGATCAGCGACCGCACGGCCTAACCCATCGAATACGTGCATGCTAGCGATAACAATGGGTGACTGAACAATGCATCTTTCAGCGGCGGGGCTTGGATATACATTCAAGGTCATTGAATTCAATTCAGTTACCGACTGGGGAACGAAGGTGTAATTGATCTGCACTTGGTAGAGGCAGCCATTCGCATCGATGATGTCGCAGAAATAATCGCCGGGCGTTACTGGTGTTTCATTCTGTGTGGTAGCTCCTGTATTCCATTGAAAAGAATAGGGACTTACTCCTCCACTCACCTGCAGCTGAATTTCGCCTGTATTATTATCGATCTCCCACGTAACAATAATGGGACTAGACTCTTGAATATTGGTCTCAGCCTCTATGGTGCATCCTTGAGAGTCGGTGTATTGATAGGTGTAAGTTCCAGCCATTAGCCCTTCTAGCGAAGGATTGTTGTCAGCCGCTACACAAGGCGCTACTCCACCACTGATCAGGAGTTCTACGTGTCCGGTGTTCAACCCATTGCACAGTACATCTGAAGGAAGCAGTGTTATAAATAACGGTTCAGGCGCATCGAGGTAGATTTCTTCTTGGCGCTGACAGCCATTGATGTCGCGAAGCCATAAAGTATAGACTCCTTCGCCCACCTGGTTTAGGGCCGTGCCCATTTCATCTGTGTTCCAAATGGTCAGTTGGTAGTCGTTCGGATTTAATAATTCTATTATTCCATCTTCACTGTTAGCACACGAAGGAGCTACTACTCCTATCAATGGTGAAATCGGCGCTGTGAAATAAATGGACACTTCGGGAGTGGTATAAGTCGCATCATTCCAAGTGGTAGTAGCCATATAACTTCCAGTTTGGGAAACCCACCGGCCCTGACCTACTACCCCATCATTCCAAATGGTTTGGCCCAATAAAGTAGCTTCCAAGTATAAGCTATCGCCTTCGCAAAGCACACTATACGGTTCGTACACAAGATCATTTTGAACGGAAGAGCCTTCTAAAATATCTAAATGTTGATTGACTGCTAATGCATAAAAATGATCCACCAAGCCTGAGGGCCATTCGATGATGAGGCTATCCACTGAAGCCTCAGAGCCTAATCCAAAGAAGAGTTTATCGGAGTTTTGACTCATGTAATTGTCGCCGCAAAAGGTGTATTTGGTTTGACAGCTTCCACTGCTATATAGCTTCACCCATGAGCCGATACCTTCCCTATTACTTTGAATACCGGTTAGCGATATGGTTAGGTGGTGATTGGTAGTGCTGTTGTGTTGCCACACTTTCGATTGTTGTGGAAAATCATTGTTCACCACCATATCGGGCAATCCATCGTTATTCAAATCGCCCAAGGCGTTAGAATAAGATCTCCAATTGTCTGCGGTAGCGCCGGCAATGCTGGTTTGGGTAAAGGTGCTGTTCCCATTATTGCGATAAAGCTTGTTTTGATCACTCAGCTGCGGGTTGTTATCAACCACATAAATATCTTCCCATCCATCGAGATCAAAATCGATCCATAAGGCACCCCAACAAACGGAATTAAAAGCTACACCTGCCGAAACGCCTATATCCGTGAATTGATTGTTGCCATCGTTGCGGTAAAGTCTATTTCCATCGCTCGTATTGGAAATGTAAACATCCATATCCCCATCGCGATCAAAGTCGGCAAAGGAGCTACTCATGCTTTCCATTTCATAATCAAATCCTGCGGCTTCTGAAATATCGGTGAATGCACCGGTGCCATCGTTCAGGTAAAGGGAATTGCGGGTATTTTTATCATTGGCCACAAATATATCTGGCCATAAATCATGATTGATATCTACGAATGAGCTCTGGAAGCTTCTTCGCGCCATATCATTGGCTATTGTTTCATCGGTCACATCGGTAAAAGTGCCATCACCATTGTTGTGCAATATCCAATTGGTATCGCCATTGAAATGTTCCCAGTTGGAGATGTAAATATCCAACCACCCATCGCGGTCATAATCGCCAAAGCTGCCTCCGTGGGTAAAAACGGTGTTGGTTTGTGGTATGTTGGCCGCCAATGTTACATCTGTAAACTGCCAATTGCCATCGTTGCGAAACAAGCCCGTGGTGCTCATCATGCGGGTAACGAGCATGTCTTTGTCTCCATCGTTGTCATAGTCGGCCCAGATGATAGACTTCACCGCTTCATTCATCCAAATAGGCGAAGGCAGCTCCATTAATTGGCCGCTATTATTTTTATAAAATCGGGGTTGATTTTGATCATTGGCAAAGCTTATATCGTCCCATCCGTCGTTATCGAAATCGACAAAGGACACTCCCGTACCATTGTAAACAAAGGTCGGGTACACCGAAACTCCTTGTGCAGTCGTAACATCGGTAAAGAGCTGAGCAAATGCAAGGTTGTTCAGGCAAGCAAGTAGTACGACCACACAGGTAAAGGAATACCTGTTCATGGCAAGTCAATAAATTAGTTAAGGTTCGCATGAGCCTGCAAGAGCATCACGCGAAACGAATATAATCATTTATTGACTGAAACTACCTTTGGTTGAAAACTAAGATTTCTTTTTATCCCAACGTTTGCCCTTTTTCTTCGGGCGAGCTGGCCCTGCCGAGGTCTTCCCTCCTTTTGAGGCGGGCTTAGCTGCTGCTTTCTTCACCGGCTTTTTCATCGGTGGACGCGGGTTTTTCTTCTCGTGAAAGGCTCCTTTAAAGTCGGGGTCTTCTAAGCGTTTCTGACGGTCTATTTCGCGCATTTGATCTTGGTGTTCATCAAATGGCGTTTTTTCAACCACTATTTCGCCTGGCAAATCCACCCGCGCTATGGGCTGTTTAATCAGCTCTTCAATTTTTTTCACGTGGTATTCTT
Source organism: Bacteroidota bacterium (assembly GCA_039798265.1). Taxonomy (GTDB): domain Bacteria; phylum Bacteroidota; class Bacteroidia; order Flavobacteriales_D; family Sanyastnellaceae; genus JBDKGH01. Next base: position 3,665 of record JBDKGH010000064.1, read on the forward strand.
CCGAAACATCCATGAAACTAATGGCAGTTCCTGTTTTAAAGGCGCGACCCGTGCGTCCTATGCGGTGCACATAGTCATCATACTGCGTGGGGATATTGAAGTTAATAACGTGGCTCACCTCAGTTACATCAATGCCTCGGGCACTAACATCGGTGCTCACCAATACGCGTACATCGCCCGATTTAAAATCGTCGATGGCGTTCATCCGCGCATTTTGTCCTTTATTACTGTGTAAAAAACGAACCTCGCCCACGTCTATGCGCTCGAGGTATTTGGCTATTTGCGTGGCGATGTCTTTGGTCGAAACAAAGATCATCACGCGTTTGTACTCCTCGCGGTCCTTCAGCATGCGCAACAAAAGTTGGAGCTTGGCTTTAAAATTAGGAACCGGATACACCCACTGCGCCACCGTATTGGCGGGCGTTGCGGGTGGCGATACTTCCAATCGCGAGGGGAACAATAAAAAGTTATCCGATATACGTTCCACCTTCGGAGGGAAAGTGGCTGAAAAAAGCAATTGCTGTTTTTTCTGTGGTATTTTTTCCTGCACCTCGCGCAACTGCGGCCAAAAGCCCATATCCATCATTCGGTCGCATTCATCGAGCACAATGAATTTAATTTTCTTCGGACCGATCACCCGCTTGGCATAGATTTCTAAAAAACGACCGGGTGTGGCCACTATGATGTCCACGCCTTTTTCAATTACATCCATCTGAGCTTTCGGACCTACACCGCCATAAAGGGCTACCCAACGCAAATCGGTGTATTTAGCCAGTTGAGCAATGGTTTTTTCTACCTGAACAACTAATTCTTTGGTAGGCACCAAAATAAGGCAGCGCGGTTCCATCCCTTGGGCATATTTCAAGGTTTGGAGGATGGGCAAAAGGTAAGCTGCCGTTTTTCCCGTTCCCGTTTGGGCAATACCAATGAGGTCTTGCCCTGCCAAAATACGAGGAATGGCTTTTTCCTGAATCTCAGTAGGGACGGTGATTCCAGCCTCTTCCAAGGCATTTAAAAATTGGCGCGTAATCTTAAGCTCTTCAAAAGTCATGGGGCAAAGGTAGGTCTACATTCGTGTTTCATATTACTTTCGCTTTATGAACGACTCCCCTATTGACGTCCATAACTTTGATAGTATCCGCCCCTACAACGATGCGGAGCTAGCCCAAGCCATCGAGCGAATACTCGAAGAGCCAGGGCTTTACAAAATGCTCAAGTGGGTATATCCCGGTTTGAGCAAGGCCGCCATTCAAAAAATGATGCGCGCCGTAAAAACCGTAGAAGAGTTTCAATCGGAAATTTCAGGCCCTACCTTTAAAACGGTAATCCAAACTACCACCAGCGGCCTCACTTTTACCAATATGGATAGCCTCGACAAAAACAAAGCGTATTTGTTTTTGTCCAACCACCGCGACATTATCCTCGACAGCGCACTCTTAAATGTGAGCCTCTTGGAAAAGGGCTATCCCACCACCCAAATCGCTATCGGCGATAATCTCTTGCAGAAAAAAGTGGTCGAAGACATTGTGCGCAGCAACAAAAACTTCATTGTGAACCGCAATGTGAGCGCCAAAGAAGTGTATTTCTATTCACTGCGCCTGTCGAACTACATTCACAAAACGATTTTTCAAGATAACTCTTCCATCTGGATAGCTCAGCGCGAAGGCCGCAGTAAAGATGGTGACGACCGCACGGCCACAGGCCTTTTGAAGATGTTCACCATGAGTAACCCGGGCGAAATCGAAGATACCTTGTCGCAATTGAGCATGGTGCCCATGGCTGTGAGTTATGAGTACGATCCCTGCGATATTCTCAAAACCAATGAGCTCATGCACCTCAAAGTGTTCGGGGCCTATGAGAAAAAACCCTTCGAAGATTTTCACAGCATGATTACCGGTATTACCGGTCACAAGGGCCGTGTCAATATTTCCGTGGGCAATTCGCTGATCGAATCCATTGAGCAAATGCGCGGCATTCAGAACAAAAACGAGAAGTTCAAGTTCCTCACGCGCCAAATTGACTTGGAAATGCACCGCATTTATAAGTTGTGGCCTACGAATTATATCGCCTACGACTTATTGAACGGCACCAAAGAGTACAAAGAGCACTACAGCAACATTCAAAAAATTGCCTTTGGCAATTACATCCGCGCCAATGTGATCAAGCTCAACCTTCACCGCCGCAAAACCGAGCTGCCTCGCGAAGGATTTACCAAAATGGCCCGTGAAATCATGTTGCAGATGTATGCCAACCCTGTAACCAACCACCGAATAGTGGCGCAACAGCACAGTGCGCAGGTAGCTTCGGTGAGCTAATCAGAACTTCTTTACCTTTGCGGCCTTATGAAGAAAATTCTTTTCGCATTATCCGCTCTTGCCATCCTCTTCACAGGCTGCACAATTGAGCAAGAATACACCTTCCATGAAAACTGGAGTGGTACTTACCTCACGCGTGTAGACTTGACCAGCATGGCCGCCCTCAGCGGTGGTGAAGAAGAAAGCCAGCCTTTGTTGAACGATACCATGGTGTCTGAGTTGCAAACCAAGTACGAAGCAATCCCTGGCATTACCAATGTGCAAACCTCAGGAAAGGATAACATCTTGTTGTCCGGTTTCGACTTTTCGAGTACGGATGCGCTCAATGCTGCTTTCAAACCAGAAGATGGGGCTGCTACCAGTAGCAACTTGCTTTCGTTTGAACGCAAAGGCAAAAAAGGCCTCGTGGTAAAAGTGGACAAATCTGCCATGGGCGAAGAGGCCGCCGCAGGCACAGAGCAAATGGGCGAAATGATCACCTTCAAAATCGCTCTTCGTTTTGACAAGAAAATCAAGAAGATCAAAAGCAAGGTGGCTACCTTGGACAAGGAAAATAACATTGTTCACCTCGAATTCAATTTTACGCAGCTCAGCGATAAAAATGTGGATTTGAATACGGAAATTACCTTGAAATAACCTTAATTCGCACTCCTTTACAAGCATTGTACTATGAGTTGGTTTAAACGCATAAAGACCGGTATCACTACCAAAAGCAAAGAGAAAAAGGAAATCCCAGAGGGCCTTTGGTATCAGTGTCCTGAGTGTAAAAACGTCATGACTTCCGAGCAGCACGCAGAAAACGATTGGACCTGCAGCAAGTGCGATTACCATGAAAAAATTGGTAGCTGGGAATACTTCTCTATTCTATTCGATGAAAACGAATACGAAGAGATCGCTGAAAACATGACCAGTGGTGACCCGCTGGAATTTACCGATACGAAAAACTACAAAGACCGCATCAAAACCACCATCAATAAAACCGGGTTGAAAGACGCTTTGCGTGTAGGCTTGGGAAATATTGAAGGGGAAAAAGCGGTGATCGCCTGTATGGACTTCGGTTTCATTGGCGGATCAATGGGTTCAGTAGTAGGTGAAAAATTTGCCAAAGGCGTTGACGTTGCTATCAAAAACAACTGTCCATTTATCTGCATCTCCAAAAGTGGTGGTGCACGTATGATGGAAGCGGGTTTCTCGCTCATGCAAATGGCCAAAACATCGGCTAAGTTGACCCAGCTTGCTGAAAAACAACTGCCATACGTTTCTATATTGACCGATCCCACTACGGGTGGTGTTACGGCTTCTTTCGCCATGCTCGGCGATATCAACATTGCCGAACCCAAAGCCTTGATCGGTTTTGCTGGCCCTCGTGTGGTGAAAGAAACCATTGGTAAAGACCTTCCACAAGGTTTCCAAAGTTCTGAGTTCGTCTTGGAACACGGCTTCCTCGATTATATCGTTCCCCGCAAGGAGATGAAAAAGAAATTGGCGCTGTCGTTGAAATTTTTCAAAATCGACTAATGCCGAAAAAATGGAAATTGGCCATCCTCATTTGGATGGCCATCTATCCTTCTATCACGGTATTGTTTTTAGTACTGAGCCCACTCATGACGGATTGGCCGCCGTATGCGCGCACCTTGGTGCTTACGCTCATATTGGTTCCTTTGATGGTCTTTGTGTTTCTTCCGCTGATCCACAAGTATTTTCACCACTGGCTGCGCAAGTAAGTTTGTAAATTACTTGTTTATCCCATTCTTTAGTGTATCTTTGCACCCGCTTAATTGGCTACTCCGAAGAGGAGATGCTCGTTAAGGTTTACATAAAAATCACTTAAAACAGTATTGGCATGTACCTTACTACAGAAAAAAAACAAGAAATCTTCGCAAAACACGGTAAGTCTGCAAAAGACACCGGAAGCTCAGAAGGTCAAATCGCGTTATTCACTTACCGCATTGCTCACCTTACTGAACACTTGAAAGTAAACAAAAAAGACTACAACACTCAGCGTTCTTTGATCAGCTTAGTAGGTAAACGTCGTGCTTTGTTGAACTACCTTCAAAAAACTGAAATTAATCGTTACCGCGCAATTGTTAAGGAACTTGACCTCCGCAAATAATCCGCGATAGCAAAAAGATACACAAAGGGCAATTGACTACAATTGCCTTTTGTTGTTTTTTCTACGTACACCTTTTTATCCGCAAATACTAGATGAACTACGAACTCATTACCAAAACAATCGACCTTGGCGACAATCGTCCGATTACCATCGAAACTGGTAAATTGGCCAAACAAGCTAACGGCTCTGTTGTGGTAAAACAAGGAGATACGATGCTCCTTGCAACGGTGGTTTCGAACCCCGAAGCTAAAGAAGGCACTGACTTTATGCCGCTCACGGTTGAATACCGTGAAAAATACGCCTCTACCGGACGTTTTCCCGGTGGTTACTTCAAGCGCGAAGCTCGTCCTTACGACGATGAAATCTTGACCGCTCGATTGATCGACCGCGCTCTTCGCCCGCTTTTCCCAGATGATTACCACAGCGACACGCAAGTGATCGTTACTCTATACTCTGCTGACAAAGTGAACATGCCCGATTCATTGGCTGGTCTTGCCGCTTCTGCTGCTTTGGCCGTATCGGACATCCCATTCAACGGACCTATCTCTGAAGTACGCGTAGCCCGCGTTCATGGCGAGTTTATCGTAAACCCTTCTTGGGAACAACTCGAACACGCCGACCTCGAAATCATGGTAGCCGGCAGTGCTGATAGCATTGTGATGGTAGAAGGCGAAATGAAAGAAGTAAGCGAAGAAGTAATGATCGCTGCTATCGAAACCGCTCACGCTGCTATCAAAAAACAAGTGGCTGCTCAGCTTGAATTGGCTGCTGCTGTAGGTGCGAAGGCTGAGCCTAAGCGCACATACAACCACGAACCGAAAAACGAAGAGTTGAAAAAACTCGTTTGGGACGAGTGTTTCTCTAAATACTACGAAGCCGCTAAGAAACCATCTGCTAAAAACGAACGCTCGGAAGCTTTCCACGCCATCGAAGCAGACTTCAATACGCGCTACACGGCGGAAGAAATGGCTGACAAGTCTCATTCTTTCCTTTTGAAAAAATACCACCACGATTGCTTGAAAGACGCTATGCGTCGCATGATCCTCGACGAAGGAATTCGTTTGGACGGTCGTGATACCAAGACTATCCGCCCTATTTGGTGCGAAGTGGGTTATTTGCCAGGTCCTCACGGATCAAGCGTATTTACCCGTGGTGAAACACAATCATTGACTACCCTTACCCTTGGTACCAAGCTCGATGAGCAAACCATTGATGGCGTAGTACAAGTGCGCAACGACAAGTTCATGTTGCACTACAACTTCCCTCCTTTCTCTACCGGTGAAGCCCGCCCTATCCGCGGTACTGGCCGTCGTGAGATCGGTCACGGTAACTTGGCCCTTCGTGCCTTGAAACCTGTACTTCCTTCAACAGACGTTTGTCCTTACACCATCCGTATCGTTTCAGATATTCTTGAGTCTAACGGTTCATCGTCTATGGCTACGGTATGTGCAGGAACATTGGCTATGATGGATGGTGGTGTGCCTATCAGCGCTCCAGTATCAGGTATTGCGATGGGTTTGATCACTGACGAAAGCACCGGCAAATACGCTGTATTGTCTGACATCCTTGGCGACGAGGATCACTTGGGCGATATGGACTTCAAAGTAACCGGTACTACCAAAGGGATTACCGCTTGCCAAATGGACATCAAGATCAAAGGTCTTTCGATGAAAGTATTGGGCGAGGCGTTGGAGCAAGCTCGTCAAGGTCGTTTGCACATTTTGGGCGAAATGACCAAGACCATCTCTACTCCACGTGAAGATTACAAGCCACATGCACCACGTATGGTGAGCTTCGAAATCCCAACGGAAATGATCGGTCCAGTTATCGGTCCTGGTGGAAAAATCATCCAAGAAATTCAGAAGACTACAGGTACAGTTATCACCATCGAAGAGAAAGATGGCAAAGGCCGCGTAGAGATTTCATCTGCTAACAAAGAAGGCTTGGATGCAGCAGTGAAAAAAGTACGCAGCATTGTATGGCCTCCAACTGTAGAAATCGGCGAGATCTACGAAGGTCCGGTGAAAACCATTCAACCTTTCGGAGCATTCGTAGAGATTCTTCCAGGTCAGGACGGTCTTATTCACGTAAGCGAATTGGAATGGAGTCGTGTTGACGACGTTCGTACCGTAGTAAACGTGGGCGATATCGTGCGTTTCCAAGTTATTGGACGCGACCCGAAAACCGGCAAATTGAAACTATCGCGCAAAGTGTTGCTCCCGAAGCCAGAGCAAAACAACTAAGGGCTAGCCCGGAGCAATTAACAGGAGTTACCAATTATATTTGTAACATCCCTCCGGAAAAACCGTTAGCACTATACACCACCCCGTGCGATATTTTTAAGGAACAAGGCAAGACATGAGACAGTTAAAAATAACCAAGCAGGTAACCAACCGTGAAACCGCCTCTCTGGACAAATACCTCCAGGAGATCGGCCGTGTGGACCTTATTACCGCTGAAGAAGAGGTAGAATTGGCGCGCCGCATTAAAGCCGGCGACCAAGTGGCGTTAGAGAAGTTGACCAAGGCTAACCTTCGTTTCGTGGTTTCGGTATCTAAACAGTACCAAAACCAAGGTTTATCGTTGCCTGACTTGATCAACGAGGGTAACCTCGGCTTGATCAAAGCGGCCCAGCGATTTGACGAAACGCGTGGTTTCAAATTCATCTCATACGCAGTATGGTGGATCCGTCAGTCTATTCTTCAAGCTTTGGCTGAGCAATCGCGTATTGTGCGTTTGCCGTTGAACAAGATTGGATCGATCAACAAGATCAACAAGGCGTTTGCTAAGTTGGAACAAGAGTTTGAGCGTCCTCCTACTCCAGCCGAATTGGCGGAAGTATTGGAGATGACACTGGACGAAGTAAAACAATCATTGCGCAACAGCGGCCGTCACGTATCGATGGATGCCCCATTGAAAGATGGCGACGATAGCTCGAGCACGATGTACGATGTACTTCAGACCAACGATACCCCATCGCCAGACACAGATCTATTGCACGAATCGTTGCGCAAAGAGATCGAACGTTCCCTCCGCACCCTCACCTCTCGTGAAGCGGATGTTATCCGACTCTATTTTGGCCTCAATGGAGAGCATCCATTGACCTTAGAAGAGATCGGCGAGCGATTTGACCTCACCCGCGAGCGCGTGCGCCAGATCAAAGAAAAAGCGATAAGAAGATTGAAGCATACGAGTCGAAGTAAGATTTTGAAGTCTTATTTGGGATAAGCCGAGACAGGTCTCGGCTTATCCTCAGCAGTTTTAAGA
>JBDKGH010000065.1:0-3062 GCA_039798265.1 Bacteroidota bacterium
TAAGTAAAACCAGAACCACCGCCCGTTACTCCGTCACCATAAAAATGATTATTGTTTCCGCCATAATACAAACCATTGTAATAACCACCAGAAACCCAAATACCAGGATTGGTTCCAAAACCGATATAAGGCATTGTACCGTAGGAGAAATAGCCATAATTAGGCATCCAAGGGCTGTACCAACCAAGATTATAGTAGGGTGAGTTAAAGTATGGAGACATACCGTATCCATAGTAATTTGGGTACCATCCGAGTGGCGAACCAAAAGCTCCCCAACCTAAGCCATAGGAAAAACTACCATAATCAGGCGCATAGCCTAGATAGTATCCCATCGCTGGATTCCACATGATAGAGGGAACGCATGAAGCACAACGACCAGCGCCACCAGTAGAAGGCAACACATCACCCTCCGAACTTGCATTCGGGTCATAATAATCCTCTTCTTGTGTTTGCTGAGATCGCGCAGCAGCGGCTTGTTCAGCCTCTCGCTGATTTTCAGCAATGACATCCGTTATAAATTTTTCTCCTCGGCGATAGTAAACTTCGTCGTCCTCGTATGTCCTGCCAGAGGTGGACAATTGAGAGGTGGAGCACGATCCAAACAAAAGCGAAGCGAGTGCAAGAGTGGAAAACACAGATGTTAACTTCATGGACTAAGGTTATTTATTGAAAGGATGAAAACTCACCCAAATATAAGGAAATAGTTTTCCTACTTTTGGGCTCTTAATACGCTCAATTATCATACCAACAAACTATGTCTGAAAAGCTTACTTCTCGTGCAGTTGATTACTCGAAGTGGTACAACGAATTGGTAGCTATGGCCGACTTGGCGCAGCATTCCGAGGTAAAGGGATGTATGGTGATCAAACCATACGGCTACGCTATTTGGGAAAAAATGAAAGATGCCTTGGATCAAATGTTCAAGGATACCGGTCACCAAAACGCCTACTTCCCGCTTTTTATCCCCAAATCCTATTTTTCGAAAGAAGCATCGCACGTAGAAGGTTTTGCCAAAGAATGTGCGGTAGTGACACACTATCGTCTAAAAAATGAAGATGGCAAGATCGTGGTGGATGAAAAAGCCAAACTCGATGAAGAGTTAATTGTGCGTCCTACGTCTGAAACAATCATCTGGAATACTTATCGCGACTGGATTCAAAGCTACCGCGATTTACCGATCCTCATTAACCAATGGGCTAACGTAGTGCGTTGGGAAATGCGTACTCGTCTATTCTTGCGTACTGCAGAATTTTTGTGGCAAGAAGGGCATACCGCCCACTCTACCGCTCAGGAGGCGATTGAAGAAACCGAACGCATGTTAGAGGTGTACGCTCATTTCGCTGAAAAATGGATGGCCATGCCAGTGATCAAAGGTCGCAAATCGGAAAGCGAGCGATTCGCTGGTGCTATCGATACTTTGTGCATAGAAGCCATGATGCAAGATGGAAAAGCTCTTCAAGCGGGCACCTCTCACTTCTTGGGTCAAAACTTCGCAAAGGCTTTTGATGTAAAATTCACTTCGAAAGAAGGTGTGATGGATTATGTATGGGCTACCTCATGGGGCGTTTCTACGCGATTGATGGGAGCCTTGATTATGACTCACTCTGACGATAAAGGTTTGCGTCTTCCTCCGAAACTCGCTCCTATTCACGTAGTGATCGTACCGATTTACAAAGGCTTGGAACAGATGGAGCAAATTCGCGAGAAAGTGCAACCACTGATTGCGGAGTTAAAGTCAAAAGGCATCACCGTTAAATTTGATGGTGACGACACGAAACGTTCGGGATGGAAATTTGCTGAATACGAATTGAAAGGTGTTCCCGTGCGCATTGCCATTGGGCCGAAAGATTTAGAGAATGGCACTGCCGAAATTACCCGTCGTGATACCAGTGAAAAGACGACCATTGGATTCGACGAATTGAACACGCGCATTCCTACTTTGTTAGATGAGATACAAGACAACTTGTACAACCAGGCCTTGACACACCGTGAGGCTCATATTACTCCCGTAGAAACCTATGAAGAGTTCAAAAAACTCTTAGAAGAAAAAGGCGGCTTCTTCCTTGCTCACTGGGACGGAACAGCAGAGACTGAGGAGTTGGTGAAAACAGAAACCAAAGCTACCATCCGTTGTATTCCATTCGACAGCCCAGAAGAAGATGGCGTGTGTATGGTAACGGGCAAGCCTTCTAAGCGTCGTGTACTTTTCGCAAAAGCGTATTAAGCATGTCAACAGCAAGAGAAACGATCGATAAATTGATCAAAGAGAAAAGCGTTCTTAAGCAGGACGTTTTTCACAATACCATAGCGAATTTCAGGACACTGAAAACCGTTCTTCATGAGACGGTGGAAGATCTGAAAAAGCGTTTTGGCAATACAGATCAGCGTGTCGAGTTTTATTATAAAGACCGCGGCGAATTTCAAGCGGAGGTGAAAATCGCTGGTGATATTCTGATTTTTCAGATGCACACCAATGTATTTCAATTTGACAAGAGCCATAACTTTTGGAAAAGTGGCTACTTCAAAGACAACGATGAGAACAGTTACATCGGCATCATCAACGTGTACAACTTTCTCGCCGACTCTTTTAAATACCAACGCGAGGCAGACATTGGGTACCTTATTGCGCGATTGTTTGTGAACAAGGAGAATCACTTCATGGTTCAGGGCAAGCGTCAATTGGGTTATTTGTACAACGATTTTTTGAATACTGCATTGACCAAAGAACTCATGGCCGACGTGGTAGATAGTGTGATATTGTACACCCTTGATTTCGATATGTACACGCCACCATATGAAAATATGCAGATTGTAACGGTAGAGCAGATCCAAGACATGAATCACAACCACAGTGTAGCCACCGGCAAGCGATTGGGATTCCGTTTTGGCTTGGAAGACAGCGCGGTATGAAAAAAGGCAGAAAAAAGTCGGTAAAATATTTGACTTTTCGAAAACCTGCCTATATTTGCACCCGCTAATCAAAAACGACGGCCCGTTCGTCTAGGGGTTAGGACATCAGATTTTCATTCTGGTAACAGGGGTTCGATTCCCCTACGGGCTAC
>JBDKGH010000066.1:0-13007 GCA_039798265.1 Bacteroidota bacterium
ATATTTTATCTGCTAACTCTTTAAACACGGGAGCAGAAACGGCACCACCATAGTACACCCCATTTCGAGGGTTATTGATGACCACAATACAGCTGTATTTTGGTGCATTCGCTGGGAAGTAGCCTACGAAAGAAGCGCGGTAGTTGTGCTCTACATAATCGCCGCCACCGTGGATCCAAGCTGTGCCTGTTTTACCCGCTACAGTGTAAGGTGAGTTTCTGAATACTGATTCTGCAGTTCCCCCTTTTTGCATCACGCCTTCCATCATTTGACGGCATTGAGCAAGCGTTTCATCCTTGCAAATTTTGTCAATGAGAACAACCGGTTTTTTCTTTTCTATGGATCTTCCATTCTTTATTATTTCTTGCACAAAGAGTGGCCGAACGAACTTTCCATTGTTAGCGACCGCATTGTACAGCGAAAGAATTTGCAGCGGAGTGAATTGAGTTTCGTATCCGATGGACATCTGTGTAAGCGAAAGACCGCTCCATTTTCCTTCTCCTACTTTGCTGTATAGTTTAGGAGCTTGCTCACCAGGAAGGTCAATACCCAACGCTTGGCCAAGTCCAAACTGATGCAGCTTGTCAAGAAACAGTTGCGGATTGGAACCGAAGCTTTTTTTCACCAATTTGGCGGTACCGATATTGGATGATTTTTCGAATACTTGTTCAGCGGTGATTGTACCATTACCACCTTTGTCCCAATTGGAATCGTGCATGGGTTTTTTATAGAAATAGGCAATACCATTTCCCGTTTCTACCGAATCGTTTAGTTCAATTAATCCTTCATCTAGACAAGCCATAAGACTGGCGAGCTTCATTGTTGAGCCTGGTTCTACCGCTTGCGCGATGGCATAGTTGAGGCTTTCTTCATACGAGCCTGTGGTGGGATTAAGAGAAAGATTGGCGATGGCTTTTACATAACCTGTTTGTACCTCCATCACAATGGCACAGCCCCATTCGGCATTGTTCGCCACCAGTTGACGAGTTAATGCAGCATGAGCTACGTCTTGCAGATGCACATCGATGGTAGCCACGATATCGCAACCAGGTTCTGGATCAACAATGAATTCATCCGTCATTGGTTTCCAAATACCACCTGCGATTTTTTCTTGCAGTTGTTGACCTTTTTTACCCGATAAAAGATCGTTGTAAAAAAGTTCTAGACCTACTTTATTCTCTTCGCGCTCTAGTCCGATGGTTCTAGCAGCCAGTTGTCCGAATGGTTTTCGGCGTTTATCTTTTTGGATGAGAATAAAACCACTTTTGCTAAATCCTTTTTTAATGAAAGGAAACTTTTTCAGTGCTTGTAACTGATTGTAGTTGATGTGGTCGATAACTTTTTTATACCGGTCTTTGTCTGCGCGCGCTTGTCTGAATAGTGCTTGATATTGTGTGGCACTGCGGTCGCCGAAGTAGTTGGCAAAAGCCCTGCAGAGCGAATCTATTTTTTCGCGATAAACGGACTCATCATAGGGCGCTTTGCTATCCCATCTGATTTCATATTCGGGTACGCTTGTGGCAAGAAGGCTTCCATCACTAGACAAAATTTGACCACGAGAAGGTTCAATTTCGATGATTTTGTAGGTGAAATTTTGAGCAATAGAAAGCGCGCGCTCGTCAGGCATAACCTGGAGCAAGAATACCTTAACGATCACGGAGATCGCGAAGATGACCAACACCGTGAAGACGATGTAGGCGCGTACTCCTATGTGCTTTTTATCCATTATTCGTTTTCGAAATGACCTTTTTCAACATCAATGACTTCTGGGGGTGTTCGGAGTTCTTCTAGTCCGAGTGCTTGTATTTCGGTGGCAACATTGCTTTGTTGCTTTTTCGTTTCCAGTTCGCTCATAGCGGTATTGAACTCAGATCGCAATTCGTTGAGTTCACTTTGTTTTCTTACGATTTCGCGTTGCGTGTTTTCGAAGAAGTACATCAGTGCGATGTGAAGGAGGAATAGACCCACGAGGAATCCGATAAAAGGCAAGTGGTTGATTAGCCCGTCTTTCGTAAGGAATTCGCCATTGAGCAATCGGCTCACAGAACGTGAGATACGACCGCCTTTTTTCTTGGCATTTACATTACCCAATGGAGGAGTCGCAGGGACTTCTTCTTCTCTGTAGGTATTCATAGTTTAGGTTAACCGAGTGATTAGCTACGGTTTAGGTTAATGCCGAATGAATATTCATTCGGTGATTTAGTCTATATTTTTTCTGCAACTCGCATTTTAGCGCTGCGAGCGCGGTTATTCACTTCAATTTCCTCGTCGGAGGGCAATAGTGGTTTTGAGGTAGTGGGCTTTAGTGGTCGGAGGAGGTTTCCGAAAAAATCTTTTTGCGGTTCTCCTTCGAAGTTGCCGGTTTTCATAAAGTCTTTCACCAATCGGTCTTCGAGCGAGTGGTAAGAGATGACTACCAATTTTCCTTGTGGGTTGAGCACTTCGGAGGCTTGTTGAAGCATTTCTTTTAGTGCTACGAGTTCTTCGTTTACTTCTATGCGCAGAGCTTGAAATACTTGCGCGTAGAATTTGTGTTCTTTTCCTCTTTTTGCTATTGGCTCGAGCACTTCCATGAGCTGCCCGGTGGTTTTAATGGGGCGAGCACCAAAGAGGTGTCTAACAATTCTGCGGGCATCATCCAGTTCGCCGTATTGACGGAGTACTTGAAGAAGTTGTTGTTCTTCGTAGTAGTTGACCACTTTGGCCGCGGTCAGTTTTCCTTTTTGATCCATGCGCATATCAAGAGGCGCATCGAAGCGTATGGAAAATCCGCGTTGGGCCGAGTCGAACTGATGGCTGCTTACGCCGAGATCAGCAAGAATGCCATCGATGCCTTTGTGACCTAAAACGCGCACCCAATTTTTGAGGTGTCGGAAGTTTTGGTCAACGAGGGTAAATCGAGGGTCGTTGATCAAGTTGGATTGCGCATCGGGATCTTGATCGAACGCGATGAGCTTGCCGGAGTCTAGTCTTTTCAATATTTCACGTGAGTGACCTCCACCACCGAAGGTGACATCTACGTAAACCCCGTTGGGCTTAATATCCATTTGATCTACCGCTTCGCGGAGCATTACGGCTTGGTGATAGTGTTGTTCACTCATCGGCTCCGTTGGGCAGGTTAGGGTGGTTAAGTATTGGGTTGACGATCGATGTCTTGGCGCACTTGTTCAGCAAGTGATCCGAAATCAAAATCATCATCCAGTATTTCGCGTTTGTAATTAGCAGAGCTCCAGATTTCCATCTTTTCACCCAAGCCAGTGAGGATTACCTCATTGCTTTTCTTGAGATCGATTTCTGCATATTCTAAAAGGGCGGAAGGGATGAGCAAGCGTCCCGTATTGTCTAATTCAAGAAGAGTGGCCCCTTTCATGAATTTGCGTTGGAAGAGCTGGTGCTTTTGGTTATAGCGGCTCAAACGACTCATCTCCTCATTCACCTTGTCCCATTCTGGCTTGGGGTAGAGCACCAAACACTTCGAAAAAATGTCGCGGTTAACTACTAAGCCATGCAGGATAATCTGCTCCATTTGTTTTCGCAAACGGGCAGGAAACATCATTCGCCCCTTAGGGTCGACTTTACAGTGATGTTCTCCGAGCAGATTGAGCATGGTGATTTTTTATCCGCTACGAAAATACGTCTTTTTTACCACTTTTTACCACGGGACGACACAATCTACCACTTTGTTGAAAAATTCCACTTTTTTAAGCCGGTGTTTGAAAGGTCGAAATGCTTATTTGTTTCAGTGTTGATAAGGGTTTTGGACGCTTTTTGAGAAAAGTGGTAAATGGTGGGAGGGATTTGGGTATTTCCCCCTTTTTGGGGATAAATCGAAGGATATTCAGATTGAAATGTTCATTCAATCTCTCAGGAGGAATAGTTGAAAACACTTACATTCGCGATTGAACATTGAACTTGGACAGCACGTATGGATTACGAGATAAAAGAAGAAGGGCAGTTTCGGTACATCGAACATGGTGAGGGTAAGCCACTTATTCTCCTTCATGGTTTATTCGGCGCGCTGAGCAACTTTCGGGATGTGGTGGATCATTTCTCGGCGCGATACAAGGTGGTTATACCTATGCTGCCTCTTTACACCATGCCTTTGTTAACTACAGGGGTAAAATCTATTGCGGGTTTTCTTCATGAGTTCATAGAACATAAGAGATGGGATAAAGTGAACCTGCTGGGTAACTCACTCGGTGGTCACGTTGCTCTTATTTACACGCGTGAACACCGCGAACGTGTTCAGTCACTCATTCTTACTGCAAGTAGTGGATTGTACGAAAATGCTTTTGGTAGCAGTTTTCCTCGTAGAGAGGACAAAGAGTTTATTCGCCAGAAAGTTGCCGTTACTTTTTATGACCCGAAGCACGCCACCGATGAGTTGGTAAATGAGTGTTTTGATGTGGTCAATGATCGTAATCGGGTGCTTCGAATACTCGCTTTGGCTAAAAGCGCTATTCGCCATAATATGGCGAAAGATATTCCCGACATGAATGTCCCAGTATGCCTGATTTGGGGAAAAAATGATACCATTACACCTCCTGAAGTGGCGGAAGAATTTCATGAATTGTTTCCCCAATCGGACTTGTATTGGATAGATCTGTGTGGTCATGCACCGATGATGGAACACCCGGCGGAATTCAACCGCATCTTGGATCAGTGGATGTTAGCGCATAACATTTAGGTCACTTCTCCCGTATACACCGGCTATAAGCTTAAATAAATGAACGACATGCGTATCTCATGGATCGCTATTGTGCTGTTCGTCATTGGTGTTAACGTGGCAAAAGCACAATCCGATAATGAATTCATTCAACATCTCAACTTGGTTGAGATTGAGGGCGGCACCTTTGCAATGGGGTGTGCCTGTATAGACGGGATGGAATGTCCTGGAAAAGAACGTCCCGTTCACTCAGTAACCCTCAGTTCCTTTTATATGATGAAAACAGAGGTCACTCAAGCTTTATGGCGTGAGGTGATGGGAAACAATCCTTCCAAATTTGCGGGCTGCGACGATTGCCCCGTAGAATCGGTCAGTTGGAATGAAATAGAAGCATTTATTCTTTCGCTCAACAAGCTCACAGGAAAGACGTTCCGATTACCTACCGAAGCGGAGTGGGAATATGCCTGTCGCGGCGGCAATCAGTCCAAAGGTTATTATTTTGGCGGAGATAACAAAGTAAGTAATGTAGCTTGGAGCGCGGAAACCAGCGGGGAGAAAA
The DNA here is from genome assembly GCA_039798265.1 of Bacteroidota bacterium. GTDB lineage: Bacteria > Bacteroidota > Bacteroidia > Flavobacteriales_D > Sanyastnellaceae > JBDKGH01. Next base: position 5,226 of record JBDKGH010000066.1, read on the forward strand.
CCCAACCTGTGGCAAAGTTGGCTCCGAATGAGCTCGGGCTTTTTGATATGAGTGGAAACGTTTGGGAGTGGTGCAATGACTGGTACTTTGGTTATAAAGCAGGTGCGCAAATTGATCCCAAAGGCAGTGATACTGGACTGTATAAGGTAGTTCGCGGCGGATCATGGAGCTCCAATTTTTACGATTGCCGCATTAGTTTTCGAAGCGCCGAAACACCAGAAACCTCATCGGAGTCCATCGGTTTTCGATTAGTGATGGTGAAAGAGTGATCGCCATTACCTTTGTACCATGATTATTACCGACGCTGAATATGTTTCATCTGCTGTTGACCTCAAGGGATGTCCGAAACCACACTTACCGGAATATGCCTTTATAGGACGAAGCAATGTGGGTAAAAGTAGCTTGATCAATATGCTCGTGAATAAAAAGGGATTGGCGAAAACATCGGCAACTCCTGGGAAAACGCGTGCAATCAATCATTTTGTGATCAACCCAAAATCAAAAGCGTGGTATTTGGTGGATCTGCCTGGTTATGGCTATGCAAAGATCTCCAAGGATGTGCGCAAACTATGGGAGGGATTCATCCGCTCTTATTTGCGCAACAGAGAGAATCTGATGTGCATTTTCGTGCTTATTGATGCTCGCCATGAAGCTCAGAAAATAGATCTTGAATTTATGCGAAACTTGGGGAAAATGGGATTGCCTATGGCTATCGTTTTTACCAAGTGTGATAAACTTTCGGAAGGCCAACTGGAGCGTGCAATGGCAGCCTACGCCAACAAGTTGTCAGAAGACTGGAATGAACTTCCTCCGTTGTTTTATACCTCTGCTGAAACCCGCATGGGAAGAGAGGAATTACTTCAATACATCGATGATGCCAATAAGCTTTTTCAAGCTTAATTACATGGGCCCATTGATATTCATTTTTTCGGCATAATAATCACAGAAATCGCGCATGGTGGCAGCCATTTTTTGATCGCCAGTTGCACGCTCAAAGCTGTCAGATAAAGTGAGGATTGTTTGGTGAATGAAAAACTTCATTTCTTCCACCTCCATATCTTTCGTCCACAAATCAATTCGCAGGGTATTGCGTTCGTTTTTATCCCACAACGAAAGTATCATGGCCTTAGCTTCCGCTTCCTTGTTGAGATCACTGGCTTTCCAATTGATTTCTTCAGGAACGTTATTCTCGTCGAGGGCTATATTGATTTGAATTTCTGATTTTTTCATGGTGCAAAGATGAACTCAAAAAGGCAAAAATGGGTGATTACCTTTTGGGTTTATAGGCTTTTAAAATTTTCCGGGCATCTTTTTCCGCCAATAGATCGGCAGGACTCAGTTCGGGATGCTCACTCATGTAGGCTTTTACAATTTCCCAACCCATATAAATTCCCAATTGAGGAGGACTATCTTGGGGGATATTTTCGGCATTTGTAAAAGGAGCGAATTCGAACCATTTTTTATTCTTGGGCACCGATGTTCCAAACATAATTTCTTGTCGAGCCAGTTCTTTCCACACATTCCACACATTGTCTTCCGCCCATTCAACTTCGCTAGCAGACCAAGCCATTTTTAGTGAATCATCCATTTTAGGTAAAAGCACATCGAGCACATACATCATTTTTCCGTGATAAACGAGTTCGTTCAGTAAGTCGTTTTTTGTGGTAGTGGGATCTACGGCGAAGCGACTGTAAAGAAGATTTTTCAATGAGCTAGGAATCAAAAGAGCGGGGTCCATATCCTTTTTAGTATAGGTAGGAAACCATTCACCGGGTAGCTGTTTTACGAATTGGTTTTTTTCACCTAAAAACTCGTCAAGTCCTACTGCTAATTGAGTGTCCGTGGCGAATGAAGCACAGTTGAAGCCTGAGTTCATGTAGACAATAGCAGGTATTTTTTGTTCGGGGAAAAAATGGTGGAATCGTTTTAAAGCGTCTTCGAATTGAGAATTGTATTGATCAAGAATATCTTGTGAAAAGGACTGTTCAATGTCTTTTTGCAGATTGAGCATATCGGGATACGTGGCAAAACCTTTCAGAGCGGCCGTGCTAGAGTCGCTTTGACAAGGACCTATTTTTAGGATATCCTCGACATAAGCGCAATAGAGCGGTCCGTATTTCTGGTATAGCTTTTGTCTGGCCGGGCCGGCTTGATTGAAGTCGGTATGAAATATGTCTTGGTCCATACGCTCGCTTACAAAAGGAATCGTTTCCTCTTGGACATCGACTTTTTTATGCGGGTTTGATTCGCCGCATGATGTGAACACGAGTAGTGTGTAAATCAGGAAAAACCAACGGTTGATCATGTCAAAAAAGAAGTATTTTTGGCAGCATTGCCGAAGTGCAAGTTTAGTTCAGTAAAACGCATTGAAATGAAAAAAATTACTATCGTTGTTATGTTCTTGGGATTAGCAGTAGCTTCTATTGCTCAAGATTTTGAAAAGTACCGCATTGGCTTCAAAGTAAACCCTAACGTTTCTTGGTTTTTGCCAAGTGATAAAAGCATCATATCAAACGGCTCATCGCTGCGATTTGGCTTTGGGTTGAATTTCGATAAACACTTCACCAAAAATTACGCAATTGGAACAGGTGTTAACGTATTTACATGCGGAGGCGAAATTGAATACCTTCAAAAAGGAAACACACCAGATACAATGACACAAGTTTACAGTGTGCTTCGTAACTATAAATTGCAATATGCCGAAGTGCCCTTCACCTTGAAGTTGCGTACCAATGAAATCGGATATATGACTTATTGGGCTCAATTTGGATTGGGTTTAGGAGTTAATATTTCAGCTAAAGCAGACGAAGAAATCATTTATCGTTATCAGATTGATAATGATGATATCAATAATGATAACGCAGTGTGGACTCCATTGGCCAGTGATCGCCGGAACACAGCAGAAGAGGGCAAGGATGTGAAAGATGACATCGCCATTTTCCGCACGAGCTTAATCGTAGGAGCAGGCGTGGAGTATAATTTGAGCGGAAACACTTCTTTGCTGGCTGGTATTACGTTTAATAACGGCTTCAGCGATGCATTAAAAGGAAATGCAGTGAAACGCAATAAAGACAACCCAGACAACTTTGATCGTGACGCGGAAGGAAACCCGAATATGTATAAGTTGAAATCAAGAACAAATTTTGTTGAATTGAACATCGGAATTTTATTCTGATCCAAATCAAGTCCCACAGGAATCCCGATAACATTAGAGGAAAAAGATTGTTTCTCTTGTGTTATCGGGATTTTTAACTATTAAGATATATGACAAACCAAGAGAAAATTACCTTCATTGTGGAATGGCTAAAAAGCTGCAGTGAGAAAAGTAGAACACAAGGATTTGTAGTAGGGGTGAGCGGAGGTATTGATTCTGCCTTAACATCGACCTTATGTGCGATGACGGGAAAAAAGACACTTCTTTTGGAGATGCCTATTTATCAGGCCATGAGTCAGGTTACGCGTGCACAAGAGCACATTACTTGGTTGCGTTCGAAGTACGATTGGGTGATGGATGAGCGGGTGGAGTTGACGAGCACATTCGATCAATTATTAGCGGCCCTACCGGAGCCGCAGGATGAGGCTCACTTGAACCTTGCTTTGGCCAATACGCGTTCACGCTTGCGCATGACAACGCTCTATTATTTCGCGGGCTTGCATGGATTATTGGTGGCTGGAACTGGTAACAAGATTGAAGATTTTGGTGTGGGATTTTTTACCAAGTATGGCGATGGAGGAGTGGATCTATCCCCAATCGCTGATTTGACCAAAACGGAGGTGTACGAATTAGCCCAGGAACTTGGAGTGAATCAGTCCATTTTGATTGCGCCACCTACGGATGGACTTTGGGGCGATGACCGAACTGATGAAGACCAGATTGGTGCTAGTTATCCCGAACTGGAGTGGGCAATGGACTTCATCGAACAATGGACTGCTGAGCATAGCCAAACTTGGCAAGGTGGTAACGAAAACCAGGAGAAGATCGCTGCTCGCGAGAAAGAAGTATTGGCCATTTATTGGCGGATGCACAGTGCCAATCAACATAAAATGGAACCTATTCCCGTGTGCTTGTTGCCTCGGAAGAAATAAAATTTATGAGTTAACTTGTTGATTTGCTGAGGTGAAATAATATCGGTTAAAGAAACTGAATGAAATATTTGCTTTCCTCAAAATGTAGGTTATTTTCGTAACTCCAAAAACTAATAACGCTTATGAAAACATTAAAACAATTGATGATTGTAGCTGTATCTGCTACTATCGTATTCTCATCGTGTACAGTTGAAAAACGTCGTTACATGGACGGTTACCATGTAGAGTTTTTCGGTAAGAAAGACAAAGCTGGTAAAGTAGAGAACACTAAAAATGAAGAAGCTGTAGCACAACAAGCTCCAGTAGCTGCTCCTACAACAGTAGCTGTAGAAACTCCAGTTGCTCCAGTTGCTCAACAAGTAGCTCCAGCAGAATTGACTGCTTCTGTTAAAGAAGAAGTTATCATTACTCGTTCAGCTCAAACAGTTACAGCAGTTGCTCCTCTTACAAAAGAAGAAGTTAAAGCTGCTGCTTCTGAAGTGAAGTCTGAAGTAAAAGAAAAGAAATCAGAATCAAAAGCTAACGCTGCAACAGGTGGCAAAAGCCAATTGATCGCTGCTATCCTTTGGTTCTTAGTAGGTGGTCTTGGTATTCACCGTTTCTACATGGGTTACATTTGGCAAGGTGTTGTTCAATTGTTGACTGCAGGTGGTTGTGGTATCTGGTGGTTGATCGATGGTATCCGTATTTTGACTGGATCACTTCAACCAAAAGATGGTTCATGGGACACTACTTTTGACGATCTATAAGCTCAACTAAGAAATATTTCTTAGCAACCTATTTCAGCGGGTTGGTTCTACTACCATTAGTGTTGTGGATCCTACCCGCTGATTTTTTTGATCATGGCAAAGCCATGTGTTTATCCGTTGTTCTTTTCGATCAGGAGTGTTTTGGATGTGGCATTACCCGGGCTATTCAGCACCTGATGCACTTTGACTTTGAGGCCGCCTGGGGTTTCAATAAATTATCGGTCATCATCTTGCCGATGCTGCTCATTATATGGGCACAAGAGTTGAAGCGCTCCTTTCCGGGAGCACAAGCCGTTTATGCGGATTGGAAAAACCGTAGATCCTAAGTCTTATTTTCCTTTAACGATCAGTTCTTTCTCTACTGTTCGATCACCCGATTTAATTTTCACCAAATAATTTCCTGGCTGCAGGTAATAACGAGCGTTGTCTTTTTCTTTCCATTCCTTCTCTTGTCGAATCGCTAATTGCTGCGATTGTTCTTTGGAGAGGCGAATAGGCATATCTATATAAGTAAGTCCTTTGGTGGCTTTTACTTCTTGGGTTGAAATCAACAGATTTTTAAAGTAGAGTTCAAGAGTTAACTCTTTAGATTGATTGGTGAGTAGAACAAGCGGGTGCGTTGGATCTTCCGGTGCCAGCCATTTCGACCAACTTTCCCCCCAAGCGGTGTTGTGAATAAGAGTATCGAGTTGGATTACCTCAAGGCTAGCGGTGGAGTTAGCGAGAAGATCAAGGAATTCAATTTCACCAATCCAAACACTGCGACCGTGAGTTCCGATGATCAGATCATTTTCTTTTTCTTGAATGGCTAAATCGTGAACGGCCACGGATGGTAGACTGGCATTGAACAGCTGCCAGGTTTTTCCTTTATCCAGGGAGAAAAACAATCCGTTATCTGCTCCTACGTATAGGATGTTGCCGTTTCGATGATCTTCTTTGAAGGCGTTCAGCGGTTGGCTGGGTAGATTATTCGCGATCGAATTCCAAGATTTTCCATTATCCGAGCTCGTGAATAGCAAGGGAGTGAAATCGTCATTTCGGTATTTGTTTAAAACGGCGTAAAGTGTGTTTTTTTCATGACGAGAGAAATATACTTCTGAAACCCAAGCATCTTTTGGCAGGTTAGAAGTAATGTTGGTCCATGTATATCCATTGTCAACAGAAAGATGAACGAGTCCGTCATCGGATCCCACGATGAGCTTGCCAAATTGAAAAGCAGATTCGTGAATGCAAGTAAGTGTTCCGAAAGGCACATCGCCTTCACGAAATCCATGTGTAAGGTCTCCGCTGATGGTTTGGAAGGAAATTCCACCATCAGTTGATCGATGAACTTTATTGGAACAGATGTAGAAGATGTCTGCGTTATAGGAAGACAGCAAAATGGGACTTTGCCAGTTCCATCGTAGTGGTTTTTCACCCAACTCATGAGAAGGATGAATGTATAATTGATCGCCTGTTTTTAAATTAAACTTCGTGTAATGGCCGAATTGGTAGCCGGTGTAAACAATAGTATGATCTCTTGGTTCAATTTGGATTTGCATACCATCGCCTCCGGTGATTTCTTTAAAACAGTTGTGGCCAGTGATATGCCAACCCGGGTTGGTATCGTCACAGTTGTTAGGAGCAAACCAAACACCGTTGTCTTGAAGTCCTGTGTAGATATGGTAGGGGTCGGCATTATCAGCTGCTACCGCATAGGATTGAGCGACGGGTATGTGGTTGCAATTGGTGAAGTGTTCACCACCATCGTAGCTTATTTGAACGCCGCCATCAGAACCATTGATGATGTGATTGGGGTTGTTGGGGTTAATCCATAAAGCGTGGTGATCAACATGCACATTATCGGGATTAGCATTTTTGAAAGTGGCACCACCATCCGTACTTTTTAGAAGAGGCACACCTGCGATGTATACCACCGAATGATCATTCGGTGATACACGTATCATTCCGAAATAATAACCGTAGGTATAAAACACATCGTTCAGAGGTTCTGTGTGTGTCTTTGTCCAGGTTTTTGTTTGTGGAGAAAAAGAATACAGTTCAGCTCCATAAACAGGTGTTTCAAATAAATTTTTGTTGGCGTCGTAAATGTAGTCGTAGAGGGCGATTGGGGTAATTTTTCCCTTTTTAATTTCAGCGGTGATATATGTTCGATTGAGCTGTTCGGGGAATCCATTTTGTTGAAGGAATTGATCAAGAAGTGCCGTATCCAGTTTCAAAAACTGATCGGTATTCATGGTGAGAAAATCGTCTTTTTTCAGGCTCTTTTTTAAACTATCTGTTTTTTCGGTTTGATGATTTTGGTTATCGACAAGTGCGTAAAGAATATTATGTTCAGAAGAGTGATGAATAGCTAAACCAATGCGGCCAGTGCCTGAGTTATTGGGAAAAACGGACTGTTTTTCGATGATGTTACTCCACGATTTGCCATGGTCATAAGTGGCGTATATGCCAGATTTGGTGCCGCTTTCGGAGAAGTCCCAAGCTTTTCTTTCTTTTTCCCAGAAAGCAGCGTAAAGAACATTGGGGTCGAGTGGGTCCATCACCAAATCGATAGCACCTGTATTGGCGTCGATAAACAAACGTTGAGTCCAGCTGGCGCCGCCGTCTGTGCTCTGATAAATGCCCCGTTCTTTATTAGGCGTGTAAAGATGCCCTAAAGCGGCGACCCAAATTTCATTGCTGTTAGAGGGGTTGATGAGAATGCGCCCGATGTGGTGCGAATCTGATAGCCCCATGTTGCTCCAAGTTTTGCCGAGATCAATACTTTTATAGATACCCGCGCCGGCATAGCTAGAGCGGGATGAATTATTTTCACCAGTGCCAACCCAGATGGTTTCACTTTTCCAATCTACCGCAATGTCGCCGATGGTGATGACTGCTTCATGTTGGAATAAGGGGTCAAAGGATTGACCATTATTGTGCGTGACCCACAAACCTCCAGTGG
>JBDKGH010000067.1:0-59862 GCA_039798265.1 Bacteroidota bacterium
AACAAATGCCCGTGATCAATCACGGGCATTTTTATTATTTACTCAAGTAGAGGTTTCGTTCAGAGAATACTTGTCGGAAAAATGGATCTTTCAAGTCTTTGATAAAACGAATCGCTTCACCAGTGCTTTTCATTTCAGGTCCTAATTCTTTATTGACCTCAGGGAATTTTTCATAAGAAAAGACAGGGATCTTAATCGCATATCCATTGCGCTTAGGTTGGAAGTTGAAGTCGGTCACTTTCTTTTCGCCCAACATTACTTTTGTAGCGTAGTTTACATAAGGTTCGTCGTAAGCTTTCGCAATGAAAGGAACCGTGCGCGATGCACGTGGGTTCGCTTCAATTACATATACGATATCGTTTTTAATCGCAAACTGAATGTTGATGAGACCCACTGTTTGTAAAGCCACAGCAATTGTTTTGGTGTGCTCTTCAATTTGAGTCATTACAAAATCACCTAAGTTGTAAGGAGGTAAAACAGCATATGAATCACCGCTATGAATACCTGCTGGTTCAATGTGCTGCATGATGCCAATGATGTGTACATTTTCACCATCACAAATAGCATCCGCTTCGGCTTCAATTGCGCCTTCTAGGAAGTGGTCGAGCAAAATCTGGTTGTCGGGCATGTCTCTCAAAATGTTGATGACATGTTGTTCCAATTCCTGTTCGTTGATGACGATTTTCATGCGCTGTCCGCCGAGCACATAGCTTGGACGCACGAGAAGTGGAAATCCTAAACTGCGTGAAAGTTCAATGGCTTGTTCAGCACTTTCTACCACCCCAAACTTTGGATAAGGTACATTTTTTTCGTGAAGCAATTTGGAGAATCGACCGCGGTCTTCGGCAAGATCGAGAGCATCGTAACTCGTACCGATTATTTTGATGCCGAAACGATGGAGTTTAGCAGCGAGTTTCAACGCTGTTTGTCCGCCTAATTGAACGATAACACCTTCTGGTTTTTCGTGTTGAATGATATCATAGATATGCTCCCAGAATACAGGTTCGAAGTAGAGCTTGTCTGCAGTATCGAAATCCGTAGAAACCGTTTCAGGATTGCAATTGATCATGATGGTTTCATAACCACATTCTTTGGCGGCTAAAACACCATGCACGCAGGAGTAGTCAAACTCGATTCCTTGCCCGATGCGGTTTGGACCACTACCGAGAACAACGATTTTTTTACGATCAGTTACTACACTTTCATTTTCTAACTCAAAAGTGCTGTAGTAATAAGGTGTTTTTGCTTCAAACTCAGCAGCGCAAGTGTCCACGAGTTTATACACTCGCTTAATGCCCATTTCAGAGCGTTTTGCATGTACCTCACTTTCTAAGCAGCGGAGTAGATGAGCAATTTGACGGTCAGCGTATCCTTTTTGTTTTGCTTCAAATAGCAGTTCACGAGAGATAGAACCCAATGATTGTTTTTCAATCGTTCTTTCTAGATGAATGAGCTCTTCAATTTGACGGAGGAACCAAGGATCAATTTTCGTTTTTTCCTGAATGGTTTTAAAAGGAATACCTAATTTGATGGCATCGTAAATGTGGAAGAGGCGATTCCAACTGGGATGTTCGAGCGATTGTAAAAGCTGTTGTTGATCACGGACTTCTTTTCCATCAGCGCCCAATCCATTTCGGTTGATCTCTAAGCTTTGACAAGCTTTCTGAAGCGCTTCTTGGAATGAACGACCGATGCCCATTACTTCACCTACACTTTTCATTTGTAGGCCAAGTTCTCGGTTACTACCAGGGAATTTATCGAAGTTCCAGCGCGGTATTTTTACAATAACGTAGTCTAAGGTTGGCTCGAAAAAAGCAGAAGTACTTTTTGTAATCTGATTTTTCAATTCATCGAGGTGGTATCCGATGGCTAATTTCGAAGCGATTTTAGCAATAGGGTAACCCGTTGCCTTCGATGCGAGGGCAGAAGAGCGCGATACACGAGGGTTAATTTCAATCGCGATGATATCTTCTTTTTCATCGGGACTCACAGCAAACTGCACGTTACAACCACCGGCGAAGTTTCCGATAGCGCGCATCATCTTGATGGCCATATCGCGCATTTTTTGATACGTGGTATCGCTGAGCGTCATAGCCGGCGCTACGGTGATGCTATCTCCCGTGTGAATTCCGAGGGGATCGAAGTTTTCGATGCTACAGATAATGGTTACATTATCATTTGCATCGCGCAGCAACTCGAGCTCGTATTCTTTCCAGCCGAGGAGCGCTTTATCGATCATTACTTCATGAATAGGAGAGAGGTGAAGTCCGCGAGTAAGCAGTTTGTCGAAGTCACCTTGGTTGTAAACCAAAGAAGCTCCCGATCCGCCTAAGGTATAAGAGGCACGGATACACAGCGGGAAACCGAATTTTTGGGCGATTTCTTTTCCTTCTAGGAAGGATCGTGCAGTAAGCTGAGGAGCCATAGGCACGCCTATCTCTTCCATCAGATTTCTGAATGATTCGCGGTTTTCGGTGATTTCAATAGCCTTGGTATCTACCCCAATCATGCGCACGCCATACTCTTCCCACATTCCCATTTCTTCGCATTGAATGGCGAGGTTTAGACCAGTTTGTCCGCCCATAGTAGGCAATACAGCGTCGATCTTGTGTTGTTTGAGAATGGTTTCGATGGAGGCGGGCTCGAGTGGAAGTAGATAAACATTATCAGCAACCACTTTATCAGTCATGATAGTGGCGGGATTGCTATTAATGAGGGTGACTTCTATTCCTTCCTCTCTGAGAGAGCGGGCAGCTTGACTACCAGAGTAGTCAAATTCACATGCTTGTCCGATTACGATGGGGCCAGAACCAATGATAAGAACTGACTTGATGCTTTTGTCTTTGGGCATTTTTTTTTTATCCGGCCGGAACTTCGCTGTTGCGAAGCCGTTCGGTGAATGTCCACTGCTAAATTCGCGTGCAAAGATATTCCGCTTTTTAGATTCCCGAAGAAGAGATTTCAACTTCGCGCTAACATTTGCTTTTAAATGTGCCGGAATGCCTTGATGATTAAGGCTTCTCAGGCCTGAAAAAATAAATTTCGTTACCTTCGTTTTATGGCGGTTTTCTGTTGGAATCAATATCAGTTGGAGTATGAAGAATGGGGCAGTGGCAACCAGTGCTATTTCTTTTTTCACGGATTTGGCCGAAATACTGGCGATGCGCAAGTTTTTTTACCCTTGCTTCAACCTCATCATCGCTTGGTGAGTGTTCATTTATTTTTTCACGGAAAAAGTAGCTTGCCCCTCGACCAATTGGTTACTGATCCGCCAACACAGGATAGCTGGAAAACGCTTTTTAAAGCCTTTCTTGCGCATTTAGGTGTTACTCAATTTCATTTGTTGGGCTATAGCATGGGCGGCAGAATTGCCATGGTTACTGCTTTGCAATTTCCTGATGATGTTCTTTCCATGCTTTTGATGGCACCAGATGGTTTAAAGATCAATCGTGTTTATCAATTTGCAAGTGGCACAACTTTGGGGAGAAAAATGTACAAGAGTATAATTGAAAATCCTCGGCGACTCTTTCGTGTGGCGGCCATGCTCAACCAAGTTGGAGTATTAAATGATAAACTGCATCGTTTCGTGCACGTGCATTTAGATACGGTTGAAAAAAGACAACTGGTACATGATGCTTGGTTAGCGCATCGTTATCTATTTCCAGATCTTGATCAATTGGCTCATTGGATGGATGAACAGAAAAGACCTGTTTACTTTTTATTCGGAGAATATGATTCAATTATTCGGGTGCGCCTTGGTGTTCGTTTTTCGAAAAAAGTAAAGAGGCCAGCGGACCAATGGCTTTATACCGTTCCATTGGGACATCGATTATTAGAAGCGAGGACGGTGGAGTTGGTGAAAGAAAAAAAACTGAGCTTTCACTAAGATTCATTTACACGAATGTAATCGTGCCATTTATTGAGCACCTTGTTCATGTCTTCAGGCATGGGTTTCTCAAACTCCATCCATTTGCCGCTTGTAGGGTGGGTGAAACCTAAAGAACGCGCATGCAGGGCTTGTCGGGGAAGTATCTTGAAGCAATTCTCTACGAATTGTTTGTAGCGCGGAAAAGTGGTGCCTTTAAGTACTTTATCACCACCGTATTCTAAATCACCGAAAAGAGTATGGCCTATGTGTTTCATGTGCACGCGGATTTGATGCGTGCGACCAGTTTCCAATTTACATTCAACAAGTGTGATGTAGCCGAGTCGCTCTAGTACTTTATAATGTGTAACGGCGTGCTTACCATGCGAACCATCGGGGTACACGGTGAATACTTTTCGATCTTGTAAACTCCTTCCGGTATTTCCTATAATGGTTCCATCCTCGGGAATATCGCCCCAAGCTATGGCTACGTATCTTCTTTCAATAGTCCGATCGAAGAACTGTTTTGACAAATGGGTTAAGCTATATTCTGTTTTCGCAATCACCATAACACCAGTTGTGAGCTTATCCAATCGATGCACCAAACCTGGACGGCTAATTCCATGCTGATCATTTTTTGGTAAATGATCGAAATGGTAAACCAATCCATTTACTAAGGTGCCCGTATAGTTGCCGTGCCCAGGGTGTACCACTATTCCCGCTTGTTTGTTGAGTACGATAAGATCATCGTCTTCATACAAAATTTCGAGTGGAATAGGTTCGGGAATGAGTTCGAATTCTCTTACGGGATAAGGTAATTCAATGGTGATCACATCCAGTGGTTTTACCTTGTAGCTGCTTTTTACAGCAACGCCGTTTACTTTCACGAAGTTGTTATCGTGCGCATCTTGAATACGAGAACGAGAAGTTTTTTCAAGTCGATCTACTAGAAATTTATCGATGCGAACAAGGCCTTGGCCTTTATCTGCTACGATTCGGTGATGCTCAAATAAGTCATCATCGTTTTCAATTTCGTTGGACTCTTCCTCAATCATGACGAACTACGGTTTGATGACGAGTTTCGCCTGTTTTGATGTTTTTTACTTGGAGAATATAAGTAGCGTTCGTTAGTGATGGTAAACGCCAAGTGTACAGAGCAGAAGAGTTGACCTGTTCAGTAGTGACTAAACGTCCAGTTAAGTCGAGCAGCGAAAGTTGGTAGAGTGTGTTTGACTCGGCGAATGAAATGGTCAAGTCGTGTTGAAATGGATTGGGATAAACGGTTCCGATTTCTTTGCTTAGCTCAGATACATTATTCCATACGCCGCTTTTTCCAGATTTGAAAACAGGACGAATCATGAGAGATCCCGTGGCTTCTGATTGAAGCCACTCGTTTGTTGCGCCGAGTGAATAGAAGAGTTTGAATCCATTTACATCCGTGTTTTTATCGTTTCCTACGCGAATGCCAATTTCTTCTGACTGCACAAAACCGACATAGAAATTACCGGTTTCCATGGGTACTGGATTATCAAATGGATAGTAGGAAAAGACATTGTAATCGCCTATTTCGTCGTCATAATAACGAGGATAATGGAAGGTGAAGTTATCTGCTAGTTCATCTCCTGGTTCGTTTCCGCCATCACCCCATGTGCGGAGTAAGAAGGATTGAGTGCTATTGTCCACTCCGCTGGGTAAGAAATGCATGTAAACGCCGAGCAGGGTATCTGCTACTTCTGTTCTGTATTTCATCGCCATTCGTCCGCCGAGTGCGTCAACAGCATAACTGCGCTCTGCGCTTCCATCATCATAGGCGTAATAGTCATTGAATACTTGAGTGAAGCACGTAGTATCGTTATCAAGATTCGTATCTACAGGAAAAATATAAGTGCATACATCAAACACGGCACAAGTGTCATTCACTGCAGTATCATAAACAAAACCTTCGAGAGAAAGCGTTCGCGTAATTTCTCGGAAGCTATTGTTGTTGGTGTTGTTATCTTGATTGGGGCCTACATATACATTGCCTTGATAACTGATGGAGTAACCAGTGGTAATGTTCGAGGTATTACCTAAATTGTTTTCATAAGCCTTCAGCGAATCGGCCATGAAGGCGGTAGGATTGGCCACAAAATGGGTCCAGGGCATTGCGCTGTATTCGTTTAAAAGAGTATACGTAGGATACTGCATTGAAACTTGATTGCCGTAAGTAAATTCAGCAGCGATAATGTCTTCTTCTACTTGAATGTAATCGAGGTGCCATTGGTCCCAAGCACCGCTGATGGTGGCTTTATTGCGGAAACGAAAGCGAAAACCATCAAAGAAAAATTCAGGATCTGTGATGGGAATCATTACCCTAACAAACGTGTCAGCGGAGGATCCTGCGATACCCCATTTGGGAAACCATTGCCCTGAACCGAATGGACTATAAAAATCGAGGAGCAAAGAGTCTTCGGGTTCTGGTGCATTGGCAATACCGCCACCTTGATAGTGAAAAATGAGATAAATACTATCGGCTGCCGAATAACCTTGAAGATTGATTGGGAGCGAAGTGAGGGTATCTGCGTGACCGGTTGCAAATTCATTGGTGAAATTATACGGATAACCGCGTCCATTGAGTCCGTCTAACGTGGCCACCCCAATGGTAGGTGGCGAAAGGGCCATTACTTCGTTTACATATACCATGGTGTCTGACCAGCGCTGCCACTCGGTAGGAATGGCGGGGTCATCTGTGGGAAGCGTGTAATGCGAAAAATCATCGAAAAAAGGAAGGGTAAGACTACCACCTCCGCGATTGTCACGAGGGTTGAGGCGTTGTTCTTTTTTTGCTCTGAGATCCTGTTCCTTTCTAAAGGTAATGGGGTATTCTTTTTCTTGAGAAAAAAGGGTATGGCTAGAGAAGAAGAGCGCAAAAAGGAATAGTACGTAATATTTCATGGACGGCAGGCAGAAAATTATTGTATCGTATCACTAACACAAGGGGTGTTGGATAACCAAAAATCAATGATACGTCCCGAAGCAACTGGCGGAGCATCTACTTCGAAGGGCGGATCTTGACGACAAACGCGGAAATTGGCAGAATCTTGTGCAGTGAGTGCTTCTGGTTCAAAATATCCCTGACCCATCAAACTTAAACTGTCCAACAATGTGATCGCTTGTGAATAGGTGAGCCCTACGAGATTCGGTAATGCGACATTTGAATCAGCGGCTATACCTACGGTAAGGACTACTTTTTCGCCTCGAGAGATGGTCTGTCCAGGTTTTAGGCGCTTGCCTTTGTGGGTAATGCTGATTACGCTTCCCACCATGTTTCCATTCGGCACTTGAACTATTTCGTAGCGAATGCCTTTGTTTTTAAGTTTGATGATGGCTACTTGAGCGAATTCACCTTCTTTGATATTGATGGTCTCTTGGGGAGGTGCGTATCGATAAATGGTAAGAAACACCTGGCGACCTTCTTTCACTTTACTCTCTGGAGCAGGAGATTGATCTACCACTGTTCCCCCCTGGGCTTTTTCGTCGTAGATGCTATCTACTACGAGATATTCTAAATCCACATCTTCTAAAGCTGCTTGGGCATCGGCTAGTGACATGCCGCTTAGGTCGGGCACGGCTACTTGTTCGCCGTGGTCGGTGTACCAACGGAGAAATAACCAGAGCATCAAGATAATGCCTAGGTTAACAAGTAGAATGCGCAAAAGATGTTTGCGGCCTTCTTTGGAAAATGCGAATTTAAAAAGTGACATACCAGTAGTATCGGAAGGTCAAACTTAAAAAAGAAAAGGGTTTTAACACTTTCCAATGCAGGGAGTATCCCACATTGGTAAGCTTAAAACCCTTGGTTTATTTATCGAGCCATTTCTTCAGCGATCGCATTGTCAAACAATGCGCGCGCATCTTCAATGGTACCAAAGTTCTGATCGTCGATGGTCATGCGTCCTTTGGTCACATGGCCGAGGAGAATAAGAGGTACACCACTTTCTTCAACGAAGTCGAGGAATTCCTCTTCATTGTCTTCGGTTACGCTAACCAATACACGGCTCTGAGATTCACCGAAAAGGAAGGCGTCGCGGCGAATTTCGCCATCTGTAACGATGTCGAAACCTAAGCCGTTCGGGAGTCCCATTTCAACCAATGACACAAACAATCCGCCATCGCTCACATCGTGAGCAGCGCAAATAAGATCATTATGAATTAAGCTTTTCACACAGTCCTGAAGTTTTGCCTCTTCGTCGAGATCAAAATAGGGAGCTGGTGAAATGCGAATACCGTGGATACTGCTGAGGTATTCACTGCTATTGATGTCTTCACGCGGAGTACCTAGTAAGTAAATGAGATCGCCTTTGAATTTAAAGTCGAGGCTCATTTGGAGTGACTTGTCCTTCATAACTCCTAACATACCAATTGTAGGAGTAGGGAAAACGGGACGAGCGCTTCCGTCTTCGTTCACTGTTTGATTATAGAAACTCACGTTTCCACCAGTAACTGGGGTTTCAAATTTGCGGCAAGCAGCACCCATTCCTTTGATGGCTCCCACAAATTGCCAATATACTTCTTTGTTGTAAGGATTACCAAAGTTGAGGCAGTTGGTAATGGCAGAAGGTTCACCACCTGAGCAAACAATGTTACGTGCTGCTTCAGCCACTGCGATCATAGTCCCTTTTTCAGGATCGTTATTTACATAACGAGCGTTACAATCGACCGTAAGCACGAGTGCCTTATTGGTTCCTTTCACATTCACCACCGCTGCGTCGCTCGGACGGTTCGTTGTTTTAGTGGCAGTACCCACCATAGAGTCGTACTGCTCATAGATCCAACGTTTGCTGGCGATATTAGGGTTGGCAAGCATTTGACGAGCCACCACTACCAAATCTTTTGGTTCAGCTATTTGGCTGATATCAAATTTTTGTGCTTCGCGGTAGTAAGCAGGTTCTTCAAATTCACGTTCATAAACAGGAGCACCTCCGCCGAGAACAAGGCTTTCAGCTGGAATTTCGCCTACTATTTCGCCATTCATGTAATAACGAACCATAGGTCCCTCGGTCACTACACCAATATTTACCGCATGCAGATCCCATTTTTCAAAGATGGCTTCTACGTCTGCTTCATGTCCTTTTTCTACTACGACAAGCATACGCTCTTGCGATTCAGAAAGTAAAATTTCGAATGGCAGCATACCTTCTTGACGCATGGGCACACGATCCAAGTGAATGTCCATACCCACTTTACCACCTGCACTCATTTCAGAAGTAGAACAAGTGATACCAGCGGCACCCATATCTTGCATACCACGAACGAAATTGGTTTCAGCCAATTCCATGGTGGCTTCTAAAAGTAGTTTTTCTTGGAAGGGGTCACCCACTTGAACACTTGGAAGATCTTTCGCAGATTCTTCCGTGATATCTTTACTGGCGAACGATGCGCCTTTGATTCCATCTTTTCCAGTAGCCGATCCAACGATGTACACTGGATTGCCCACTCCACGAGCTTTAGCAGAAATAATACGACTGCTGTCGATTAATCCCACTGACATAGCGTTTACGAGGGGGTTAGCTTGGTAGCTTTCATCGAAGAACGTTTCACCACCCACTACAGGCACACCGAAAGCATTTCCATAATCGCCAATACCTTTGACTACACCTTGGAGGAGCCACTTGGTGCGAGGGTTTTCTAATTTACCGAAACGCAACGAGTTTAACTGGGCCACAGGACGAGCGCCCATGGTGAAAATATCGCGGTTGATACCACCTACTCCTGTTGCAGCACCTTGGTAAGGTTCAATGGCGCTTGGGTGGTTGTGCGATTCAATTTTGAAAGCGCAGCCGATACCGTCGCCGATATCTACCAATCCGGCATTTTCCTCACCCGCTTTTACCAACATATGTGGGCCATCCTTGGGTAAGGTTTTTAGCCATTTAATGGAGTTTTTGTAAGAGCAGTGCTCACTCCACATTACGGAGTAAACGCACATCTCAGTGAAGTTAGGGGTGCGGCCGAGAATTTCGGTGATTTTGGCGAACTCTTCGGGGAGAAGACCCATTTCGCGGGCTTGCTCAAGAGTTGCAGGTTTTTGCGCAGCGTTTTGTGACATGGAATGCGAAAAATCGATTGTGGCGCGAAGGTAACAATTCCCTTGGAAAAGGAATTCACTACTTAGTAACACTTGGTGCATACTGTGGATTATCTTCGCCAAAAAGCGCACTAATGATACTGCATCCATGGCATGAGGTAGAGCCTAATTTCGACAGAAAAAAGGCTAAAATTGACGGAGTTATCGAAATTCCGCAAGGAAGTAAAGCGAAGTACGAGGTAGATAAAAAGTCGGGACTTTTGCGCCTCGATCGCGTGGTTTATGCTGCTTTCCATTATCCCATTAATTATGGTTTCATACCTCA
This sequence comes from Bacteroidota bacterium, assembly GCA_039798265.1. GTDB lineage: Bacteria > Bacteroidota > Bacteroidia > Flavobacteriales_D > Sanyastnellaceae > JBDKGH01. The sequence goes on from JBDKGH010000067.1 coordinate 10,258, forward strand.
AACCCTCGGAGAAGACGGCGATCCATTGGATATTCTCGTTTTTTCGCAGGTGAGCATAGAACCGCTATGCCTCGTTAGTGCCCACATTATAGGTGTTATGGAAATGGAGGATATGGGGCAGAAGGATGAAAAAATTATTGCCGTTGCCAACGACGATCCGAGCGTGCAAAACATCAATTCCATCGATGACTTGCCCGAGTATCTGAAGGCCGAAATCAAACATTTTTTCCAGCAATACAAAGTGCTTCGTAATAAGAAAGTATTGGTTGATGATTTTTTATCAAAAGATAAAGCACTTGATTTTATTGAGGAAGCATTGGAACGTTACCAAACTGAATTCGGGAAAAAGGCATGACCTCTAAGTTACCCAACGTAGGAACCACCATATTTACCGTAATGTCCAAATTAGCGGTAGAACACAACGCCATTAATTTGGGTCAGGGATTTCCGGGTTTTGCAATTGATGATGAGCTGATGGAGTGTGTGAACGAAGCCATGCATAGAGGGTTGAATCAATATGCCCCTATGCCTGGTTTACCCGTGCTTCGTGAAGAAATAGCCAATAAGCTAAATGCATTATATGGCTCCAATTATTCGGCGGATACCGAGGTAACCATCACAGCAGGAGCTACGCAAGCCTTGTTTACAGCGATCACTGCGCTCGTTCATCCAGGCGATGAAGTGATCTTGTTCGCTCCCGCTTATGATTGCTATGCGCCTGCTATTGAATTGAACGGAGGTAAATGTGTTTGGGTAGATTTACATTGGCCCGACTATGCTATCGATTGGGAAAAAGTGAAAGAAGTGATTTCACCTAAAACACGGATGATTATCATCAACACACCGCACAATCCAAGTGGTACCGTGATGAATAAGGCGGATCTCATGCAACTTGATCATCTTGTAAAGGATACGAATATTCTTGTGCTCAGTGATGAAGTGTACGAGCATATGGTGTTAGATCAAGGAGAACACGAAAGTGTGGCTCGTTTTCCGTCTTTACGCGATCGTAGTTTACTGGTTTATTCTTTTGGTAAAACATTCCACGCTACTGGCTGGAAGATGGGCTATATAGTAGGACCTGAACACCTGATGGTGGAGTTTAGAAAAGTGCATCAGTTTAATGTGTTTTCTTGCAATACTGCGGTTCAGGCAGGTTTGGCTGAATACATGAAAAAGCCTGAACGGTATGAGTACCTACCTCATTTTTTTACACAAAAAAGAGATTTTTTCTTGGCACAGTTAGAGGGTAGTGCGTTTCAATGGAAACCAGCTACGGGCACCTATTTTCAGGTGCTTCAGTATGGCGCAATTTCTAATGAAAGCGATACCGATATGGCTATTCGAATCACTAAGGAATTTGGCGTTGCTAGTATTCCATTGTCGGTTTTTTACAGCAACAATGTACAGGAACAAACCCTGCGCTTCTGTTTTGCAAAGGAAAACGAACAGCTCGAAAAGGCAGCTGAAATACTTCGCTCGATTCGATGAAAGATTGGAAGAATCATATCGAAATTATTGTTCTCACCATTTGGGTGGCCTTGTTCCGGTTGGTTCATTTGTTTGATTTTCCAATTAATCATGACGAATACAGTTCGCTTATTCGAACCGATTTTTCTTCATTTTCCGATTTGATTTATCGGGGTGTGATGACCGATGCGCATCCTCCATTTTTGCAGGTATTCCTTTTTTACTGGGTGAAATTTTTCGGAACAGAATCGTGGGTTATAAAACTGCCTTTTGTTCTTTTTTCTATTGCTTCTGTGCCTCTGGTTTATGCCTTTGCCAAATCGTGGTGGGGTAAGGGTACGGCTTTATTAACAGCTGCTGGTACTGGACTTTTGTTTTTGCCTGCATACTACGGTATGATGGCTCGGCCTTATGCGTCAGGCATTTTTTTTATTGCTCTTTTGGCCTTCGCATGGACGAAATTGGTAAAAGAAAAACCTTCATGGAAATGGATGGTTGTCACAGGAGTGTCTTTTGCTTTGTGCGCATTTAATCATCACTTCACGGCTTTGTACGCCTTCTTTATTTGGGTTTCAGGTTGGTTTTTAATTAACCGAATGAATGTTCGGTATTACGTTGGGTCAACTGTGATCGCGGTGTTGATATACTCATTTAATATCCCCGTCTTGTTGGCTCAGCTGAATTTAAAGGGAATCGGGGGCGTCAATCCAATGCCACAACCGACCTTTGTTTTTGAGCATCTGTGGTATGTGTTTAATTATTCATGGCTAGTTCTGGCGGTAGTGTTAATCGGCTTGTTGGTCGGTTTTTTACAGAAAAAAAACACGTCGAAAATCACGCTACATGTTTTTTTCTGGTGGATTCTTCCGATAGTAGTAGGCTATGTGTATTCTCATAGCATCGATAGTTTATTGAATGACCGAAGCTTGCTTTTTGGTATTCCGTTTTTATTGGCGGTATTATTTTCTGGCTTGAAAGAATTGGAGCGCACCCGGAGTGCTGTCCTTGCAGCTGCGTTTGGTATGGTGCTCATGGGCTCTACGCTTTATGAAAGGGGACTTTACCGGGTCAATATTGGTTCTGCATTGTCCGAGTTACCAAAACATCCTGCACAAGATGAAGTAGCTTTTGTGAGCATGTCGGACACGATTGCTCAATTTGTAAAAAAAGGAAGTGCAGAGAAATGGCAAAAAATTACAGATACAACGACGTTTGTACACGTTCACCGGATACTTGAACACTCCAAAGAATCAAATGCGCTCTTTGGCTGGGGTGTGCATCGGATAACGCCGAGTCTAGACTACTTAGGAGTTATAAAAGAGTATTATCCTTCCGTAAAGCACTCAAAAGGTTTTGTGGACGGTGAATACTGGATATTCGATAAGAGCGAGGCAAGAGGTCATGACATAAAGAATACCCTTTGGACGTTTGAATACAAGAATGAGTTAAAAGTAGCCGGGGATGAATATCCTTATGCCGTAGAACTTCCTTTGGATGAAAACCATCGCAACGATCTGATTTTGTTTTCCGTTGGGTTAGCTCAGTATAATCAAGTGCCCGATGTATTAGCTGTTCTGACTATTCTGCACAATGGAGAGCAAGTGCATTGGCAAGGTAGGTCAGCTGCGGAGATGATTCCGAGTGAACGCGACAGCGGTTCGGTTCACACCGTGCTGCGTCTATTGGATATACCCTATCCTTTGGATGAATGCACATTGAAGATTTTGGTTTGGAACAAAGGAAAAAGCACCTTTGATATCGAAGATACTTTTGTAGAGTTTCTACCAGGAAATTCTAAATTATATAAACACATAGCACCATGATGAAAGATCTAGTTGTAGCAGCTATTCAGTCTGAAATCAAATGGGAACAAAGCGACGAGTCGAGAACCCATTTTGCTGCTCACTTACAGCGCTTGATGGGACATGTTTTAGATGTGGTGATTTTACCAGAGATGTTTACCACAGGGTTTAGCATGAATGCTAAAGACGTTGCGGAAAAAATGGGTGAGGATATGCCAACCTTGCGGTTTTTGAAGCAGTGGAGTTTGCAATTGAATGCCGTCATTACGGGCAGTGTTTCTGTTGAGCAAAACGGACAATATTACAATCGACTTTTTTGGGTGCGTCCTGATGGTACTTATTCCACCTATGATAAGCGCCATTTGTTTCGAATGGCAGACGAACACCAGACCTATACGGGAGGACAACAGTTATTGGTAGAGGAGTGGAGAGGATGGAGAATATGTCCTTTGATCTGTTATGATCTTCGTTTTCCTGTTTGGAGTAGAAATAGACGAACCTCTGATGGTTCACATTTGTATGATGTATTGATTTATGTAGCTAACTGGCCTGCCGTGCGAAAAGCGCCTTGGATGAAATTACTGTTGGCGCGCGCAATAGAAAATCAGGTCTACACCGTTGGTGTAAATCGAGTAGGCACAGACGGTAATGGAATGGAGTATACTGGAAATAGCGCCTTTATTGATCCACGCGGAGAATATTTGCAAGCCTTTGAGGAAGGGAAGGAACAAGTGTTCATTCAGTCTTTTTCTTATGCCCAACTCAAGGACTTCCGACAAAAGTTCCCCGTTATCGATGATTCCGACGACTTTGATATTCACTAAAAGAAAAAAGGTCCCCATGAAGAGGACCTTTTTTTATTTGCAAATGTTATTCTTATTTGAATGCATCGAAGCCCGTAACATCCATACCTGTAATGAGGAGGTGAATGTCATGCGTTCCTTCGTAAGTGATCACTGACTCAAGGTTCATCATGTGACGCATCACTGGATATTCATTGGTGATACCCATACCGCCTAGCATTTGACGAGCATCGCTAACGATTTGCTTCGCCATAGCGATGTTGTTACGCTTCGCCATAGAGATTTGAGCGGTGGTAGCGCGACCTTCATTGCGCAACTGTCCAAGACGGAAAGTGAGCAATTGAGCTTTGGTGATTTCAGTAATCATCTCGGCCAATTTCTTTTGTTGCAATTGGAATGCACCGATTGGTTTTCCGAATTGGATGCGCTCTTTGGAGTAGCGCAAAGCAACATCATAACAATCGAGGGCTACTCCGATAGCTCCCCAAGCAATACCATATCGAGCAGAGTCCAAACAACCGAGAGGTCCACCCAAACCGCTTTTATTCGGAAGGAGGTTTTCTTTTGGAACTTTTACGTTGTCAAAAATCAATTCACCGGTATCAGAAGCGCGAAGGCTCCATTTGCCATGCATAGTAGGAGTAGAGAATCCTTCCATGCCGCGTTCAACGATCAACCCGTGAATACGGCCTTCTTCGTTTTTCGCCCAAACCACTGCGATCTGTGCGAAAGGCGCGTTAGAAATCCACATTTTTGCTCCATTGAGCAAATAGTGGTCACCCATGTCTTTGAAATTGGTGACCATACCACCTGGGTTTGAACCGAAGTCAGGTTCTGTCAAACCGAAACAGCCGATCCATTCACCACTGGCTAGCTTAGGTAAGTATTTTTTGCGTTGTTCTTCGTTACCGTACTTATAGATAGGGTACATAACAAGCGACGATTGAACAGAGGCTGTAGAACGAAGACCGCTATCGCAGCGCTCTAGTTCTTGCATTATCAATCCGTATGAAATTTGGTCGAGCCCTGCTCCACCGTATTCTTCTGGGATATATGGGCCAAAAGCACCGATTTCCGCCAAGCCTTTGATAAGGTGTTGAGGGAATTTAGAGTTTTCAGCAGCTTCTTCAATGATTGGGGAAACTTCCTTTTTCACCCAGGCACGAGCGGTATCACGAACGAGTTTGTGCTCGTCGGTGAGCAAATCGTCCATTAGGTAATAATCGTGGCCTTGATAGAGGTCGGTACGCATATGATGTTTTTTAATTTCGGGGCAAAAGTACACATTCCTGATGCAAACAGGTATAGGAATAAGTAAGTTCAGTGAAATGGTAAAAAAGCTTGGGAAATAAAGAGTTACCCAACATTGGTTTCATACCAAGAATCAACCAATAAGTTGGAACCGTTACTCGCAGCTACGGCTAGCACATCGCATCGTTCGTTGAGTGGATTGCCGTTGTGGCCCCTCACCCAATGAAATTTAACTTGATGACGGTTAGCGGCGGCCAAATAACGCTGCCAAAGGTCGGGGTTTTTAACGTCCTTCCAGTTTTTTCGAATCCACCCATCGATCCATCTTTTTTCTACAGAGTCCACTACGTATTTGGAGTCGGAGTAGATGTGAACGCGGCTTCCGGGTACTTTGAGCATTTCTAAGGCCACGCAAACACTCCATAACTCCATGCGATTGTTGGTTGTTAATCGAAAACCTTGCGAAACTTCTTTTCGATGAGGGCCTGATAGCAGCACGATACCGTAGCCTCCCGGTCCGGGGTTGCCTTTAGCTGCGCCGTCAGTATAGATGGTTATTTCTGGAGTCACGCGGCGAAGTTAGCGAATGTTGAGTCGAAGAAGGTTTATGCGTTTACAGCATACACGAAAAGCCCGCTTGTCTTGATTAAAAAAGAAAGCCGATGTTCTTTGAAAAAAGTTTCACCGCAATGGCTAGCAGAATTATTCCGAATACTTTTTCGAGAATGGCAATACCACCAATACCGAGCGTTCGCTCAATACGATTGGTGAGTTTGAGTACCAAAAAGATGATGGGTGCATTCAAGAGTATAGCCAATGCAATATTTGCTGTTTCATATTCGGCACGAAGCGAAATCAAGGTAGAAAAAGTACCCGTTCCTGCGATAATAGGAAAAGCCAAGGGCACAATGGAAGCGGCTTTTTCGCTTCCTTCTTTTTGTTTGAATAATTTGATTCCAAGAATCATTTCGAGTGCAATGAAGAAGAGAATGAAAGCGCCCGCTACCGCAAAGGAATGTACGTCAACCCCGAAAAAACCGAGGAAAGCTTCTCCACCAAGCAGAAAAATCAACATCAATAGAACCGAAACAACGGTAGAAGTGATGGGCTGAATGTTTCCGGATTTTTGTTTGATATCAATGATAACAGGAAGACTGCCTACTATATCAATAACAGCAAAGAGAATCATAAAACATGAGAATATTTCACTCCAGTTGAACATGTGCTATTGATTTAAAGGTTGTTTAAGATACGTTCGATCGTAGGGGCAAAATGCTCTATTTCTAGGGCGCGAACTTTGCTTTCAATTTCACTCGGGCCATCAGTAGGTGCGATGGGTGCTTTCGCTTGAAAAACGATTTCACCTTCATCATAATGTTCATTTACAAAATGGATGGTGATGCCGCTTTCTTTTTCTCCAGCAGCATGCACAGCCTCGTGAACAAAGTGACCATACATTCCTTTTCCTCCATAAGCGGGTAATAAGGCGGGATGTATGTTGACCATTTTGTTGTGATAAGCACGGGTGAGGTTTTCAGGAACTTGTAACAGAAAACCAGCGAGTACAACAAATGTGATTTCTCTTTTTTTGAGTTCATTCAAAAACTCATCGCTTTTTTTGAAGTTCGATGTATTGAGTAAGTAAGTATCAATGTGCTTAGCAACAGCAATGTCTAAAACACCGGCGTCAGCTTTGTTAGAAGCAACAAGATTGATGGAGATGTTTTCAGCGTTTTGGAAATACTCAATAATGCGTTTAGCATTACTACCAGCGCCTGAAGCCAGTATGGCAATACGGTGTTTCAAAGTAGTGCGATTTGCTCGCAAAGGTAAAGACTATCTTTTTATTTATTGAATGGTTTTGAGTTGGGTGATTACTTCACTAACGGTTTGGATCATTTGAAGAAGAGCTACCGATACTTCTGATTCTGATTTGGCCTCTGCTGCATTTTCTAAGGCTACCGCTTGCTCTTTGGCAATGGTAATCATAAATAAATCAAAGCTGGGCTTCAGTTTATGGGCAGCACCTCGAATGAGTTCGAAGTCGAGTGTTCCCATTAATGAGATTAAGTGCTCATGATCTTTCTCTAGTTGATTGAGAAAAATTTCAGTCGTTTTTAAAACGTGCTCTTGATTGCCAGAGTACATTTTTTGCATTTTCTCAAGCGAGAAACTGATCGAGGAATCTTTGGGAGAATCAGGTTTTTCCATGTTAACGAATCGTGCAATTTTAGCATATAATTCCTCTGGTCGGTAAGGTTTGGAGAGGTAGTCATTCATGCCAGCGTCTAAACAAACCAAACGCTCACTTTCTAGCGCGTTGGCTGTCAAGGCCACAATGGGTGTATCGAGTTGAAGTTCTTTTCTAATGCGGTTGGTAGATACAAATCCATCTTGTATGGGCATTTGTAAATCCATCAAGATGACATCTACCGATTTGGTCTTTAAAAATTCAACGGCATCATGACCATTAACGGCAATGAAAGTTTCGGTATTCCATCGCTTCATGAGCGTAATGGCCAGCAATCGGTTGAGTTCGTTGTCTTCGACCAATAAAACTTTTGCTCCATTGAGGTTGATGGCGCTTTTGTCAGATCCTGATTTGATTATTTCTAAAACACCTTTTGAAAGTTCAACGGAGAATTTGAAAGTTGATCCCACGCCTTTTTGCGAGCGAACTTCCAGTTTGCCCCCCATCATTTCGACTAGGTTTTTAGCTATCGTTAGCCCCAATCCTGTACCGCCGTATTTGCGTGTAATGGTAGTATCTTCTTGAGAAAACTCTTCGAAGATGGTGCTCATTTTGGTGTCGTCAATTCCTACTCCCGTATCGGTTACCGCAAATTCAATGGTTTGCCAAGGACCTTGACGGTGTATGAGCTGAATGGAAAGGGAGACTTTTCCAATCTCCGTAAACTTGATAGCGTTCGAAAGTAAGTTGGCTAATATTTGATTGAGACGAGTAGGATCACCTACTAGAATATTATCCACTTCAAGATCGCGGGCTAATTCGAGTTTGATTCCTTTTTGTTGTGCTTTAACGCCTTGGGCGCGCAGCAGTGGTCTTAATAAGTGATCGAGATTGAAAGGAATGGATTCGAGAGAGAACTTTCCACTCTCCATTTTGGTCATGTCCAAAATATCGTTGATGATGACCAAAAGTCCTTCTGAGCTGCTGCGAATAGCATCGAGGTATTCTCGTTGTTCTTCGTCTAAATCACTTTGATCCAAAATACCCGACATGCCCATAATCGCATTGAGCGGTGTGCGTATTTCGTGCGAAATATTGGCGAGGAATAACTTTCTTGTTTCAAGCGAATTTTCCGCAATTTGACGAGCTTTTATAAGATCGTGTTCCAATTGCTTACGCGCTTCTACTGCTTCACTAAATTGGTTGGCAACACTGAGTAAATCGTCGTCATCGAGTTCTTTGTTATCGGTGCTGAGTGTTTTGAAAGCCGTTTTTAGTGAGTGAATCAGTACCTTTTGTTTTTCGGTTTCCTGACGAAGCAATTCGTTTTTTACTTCTAATTCCTCACTGCTGAGGCGCATGGCGCGTTCTACCAAGAGTCGGTTGTCTTCGAAGTGCAAATAGCTATCATTGATCGCATGCAAGAATTGCATGAGCTCAGGCGACAGCGTATTGAATTCAATATCGGCCTTTTTGAGTTGACGTTGTAAGAGGCGGTGGAGCTCTAGTTGTGACATATTACACTTCAGTGTAGGTGGTGATGGTCATGGTTTGGTTTTGTAAAGAGCAGGTTCCGTTTTGGTTTACGGGAGAAAGCTCTCCGTTGGAGTAAAAACCGCCATAGATAGCATCTTTTCCGAGTGTATCCACAACGCCCTCTAATTCTTCGTCAATTCGTTGAGCAAGTACGATTTTTCGCCCTACGCATGATACCATAAACACCCAATCGGGCTGTTTAGTTGAATCGAAGGTGTCTTTCGCAGCATCGCTTGCCCCGTCAATCAATCGATCGAAGTTGGCCATCATAAACTGAACTTTGGATCCTTTAGGAACATTACCGGCAAAGGTCATAGTTTCCTTTTCGTGGTCGATATTTAAAATGGTTCGCACCAGCGATTCTCCATTTTCACGACGAATACAAATGGGGAATAGCAGAGCAGAGCCTGGTAGGTTTTGGGCTTTATCACCGAGAAATTTTTTGTAAATACCTAAGGCAGGCTGATCATCAAGGGTATGAAGAACGTTGTTTTCCGATTCTGTAATAACGCGAATGGGGCCAAATTCATCCCACCCACCTTTTGAGCTGCTTCTCACGCGTAAGCGATCGCCGGAAAAACAGACGGCTACTACTTTGCCTATTTGGGGCGCTCCATTACAACCCACCAATGTGCCGGAAAATCTTCCCGCATCACCCGCCAATCCGCCTGTTACAAGAACATTCGGCGCTAGATTTTCATTCACTCCACTGATCAGTTGGTCGCCATTGGCTAGGTTACCATCACTCAATAAAAGGATATGAGCTAAATTCGGTATTGCACACTTGGCTTGGATGGCTTTTCCGCATTCGTAACTATTGGGGAAATCTTGAAGCTGAAAACTATGACATTCTATTTGGGTATGATCGAATTGCAAAATATTGGCTACCACAGAATTGTCAAAAACCATGTCTCCTCTTATTTCACCTGCCGTGCTGAGCGTTACAATTTGAGCATCTGGATATTTTGCTCTGAGATCGTCATGAACAAAAGGTTTGCTAATGATGTCGATACCTGCAGTAACTACTATCAGCTGTGGAGTTGAGAGGTCTGGTCCAAAATGTTTCCATCCGGTAGTTTCTGTCCAGTGTGTTTGGGCGGCTTTCATGTCAGTTTAGTAAAGTGCGACAAGGTATACGTGAAAGTAGGTTTTTGGTTCGCTATTAATAAGATAGAAAGATGAAGTAATTGACAAAGTTGTCTTGATGCAACCATTTAAGTATGACTTTGGTCATATCATCGGAACCACCAACCTTTTCCATATGAGTACATTAAGTGTTTCGGGAGAAAAAGACTCTCATTATGATTTTAGTAGTCCGCTATGGGATCAGTATTTCAAGCGCACCCGTGAAAATGTCCGTTTTCCTCGCAATTACAAGGACGTGAGCGCCTTAGATTGTGTGGATTGCGATTGTTTATAATCGAAGGGGCGATTTTACCGCCCTGCTATTACCTTTGGCCCAAATAGCAAATCATGTCGATAGAGGCACAAGGTATTGTTAAGGTTTATGGCCAACAGCGCGCCCTGAATGGGGTTTCCTTTTCTATTTCTAGTGGTGAGGTAATCGGTTTTCTTGGACCCAATGGTGCAGGAAAAAGTACGATGATGAAAATTATCACCGGTTATATTCCACCTACTGAAGGAAAAGTGAAGGTTTGCGGCTTTGATGTGGCTGAAAAAAGCCTCGATGCTCGTCGTCAAATTGGTTATCTGCCTGAACATAACCCGCTTTATCTCGATATGTACGTGAGGGAATATCTCTCATTCATTGGTGAAATGTACAAAGTCGACAACCTAAAAAAGAGGGTCAACGACATGATTGATCGAGTTGGTCTCGGTGTGGAGGCACACAAAAAAATTGAGGCGCTCTCAAAAGGTTATCGTCAGCGCGTAGGTCTTGCTCAGGCTATGATTCATAATCCTCAGGTACTTATTTTAGATGAGCCTACTTCTGGTTTGGATCCTAATCAACTCGTGGATATTCGCGCCCTCATTCAAGATATTGGTAAGGAAAAAACGGTGATGCTTTCTACCCACATTATGCAAGAGGTAGAAGCTATTTGTTCGCGAACCATCATCATCAATAAAGGGAATATTGTAGCTGACCAGAATACAGCCGATCTTCGTTCGGGTGGTACAGCTGCAGGCCATGAGCTTCAAGTGGAGTTTTCGGGAACGGTTTCAAGGTCAGCTCTCCTTAGTATTAGCGGCGTTGCCGATGCACGCGAAATGGGTAAAAATGAATGGATGATAAGCGTGGCTTCAGATCGCGACATTCGTCAATCCATCGCCGAGTGGGCTCAGCAACAGGGACTGGTGGTATTAACCCTTGCACGTAAGGAGCAAAAACTCGAAGAGGTTTTCAAAGAATTAACAGCTCAGAAAAAATAAGGCTCATTAGTTTTGTGTCATGATTATCGAAGAAGCTTCCGTTAGCGGCTTATTAAGAACCCTTTTCTACTTTTTCTTGGGGTATATGATCATTAAGTTGATCGCCCGTTTGGCATTGCCTTATGTCATCAGCAAAGGGGAAGAAGCCATGCGCCAACGAGCAGCACAGTTCTATGAAAATCAACACAAACAATCAGCAGAACAGCGCCGCGAGGGAGAAGTGCGCGTCGAGCAAAAACAGTCGGCCCAATCCAAGTATAAGGACGAAGGGGATTATGTCGATTTTGTTGAGATTAAAAACGACTGATAATCAATTTGGTTAAAAAAATGTGAGCCAAGGTTGGAAAGGTTGTTCTAAATTCCACCCGTAATTCTGAATTATGAAGGCTCACCTATTAAAAGTGTTACCCCATGCGGTAGCTATTCTCCTTTTTGTCGCTCTCTCTTCCGCTTTTTTCAGCCCTCTTTGGAAGGGTTATGAATTGCGCCAAGGTGATATCGATAACTGGCGCGGTATGTCGCAAGAAGCGAATAATTTTCGTGCACTCGAAAATGATGAAGCGCTATGGACCAATTCCATGTTTGCTGGAATGCCGGCCTATCAAATTTCGGTAGTGCATACCAACAATTTTTTACGCATAGTCGATAATGTGCTTCGTCTGGGTTTGCCTCGCCCTGTAGGAACTATGTTCCTGTGCATGTTGGGCTTCTATATTTTCGCTTTATGCTTGCGTATTCGCCCATGGTTAGCCATAGCGGGCGGTGCGGCATTCGGATTGGCTACCATCAATATTCTCTACTTGGGAGCCGGGCATACTGGAAAGGTGCATGCCATAGCCTATATGGCGCCTACACTCGGAGCTATGATCTTAGCATTCCGCGGAAGAGCTCTTCTTGGAGCTGCTTTATTTGCTTTGTTTTTGGGTTTAAATATTTATGCCAATCACTTACAAATGACCTACTACCTCGTTTTTATTGTGGGGCTAGTAGGTTTGGGAGAAATGATTCGCCTCATCATTGGAAAGGAAATTGGAACCGTTGTAAAAGTGAGTGCTTTCTTAATAGCGGGCGGTGTATTGGCTTTGTTGCCCAACCTAAGCAATCTGCTGGCTACTTATGAATACAGCAAATACACCACTCGCGGCGAAACGGAATTGACCATTAAGGCAAGTGGAGAGGAAAAGTCACAGGCTGAAAAAACAGGTCTAGAGGAATCATACATTTTACAGTATAACTATGCTAAGGGCGAACAATGGTCCATGTTTATTCCGAACGCACGTGGCGGAAAATCTGGGGCAATTGGAAATGACAAGGAAATCCTCAAGTCGGTAGATCGTCAGTTTAAAGAGAACATTTCTCAGCAAAATGCTTACTGGGGTGGTCAGTACTACACGGGGGGTGCATTCTACTTTGGAGCAGCCGTCCTGTTTTTATTTGTGCTCGCCTTAATATTCGCGAAGGATTGGATTAAGTGGCCTTTCTTGGTGCTTACCCTCATGGCCTTAATGTTATGTGTAAAGGACATGACAGCGTTGAATGACTTCTTCATTCATCATGTGCCGATGTACAATAAATTCCGAGATTCAAAAATGATTCTGGTGCTTATTCAAATCATGGCACCAGCGTTGGGCTTGCTCTTCGTAAACGAAATACTCGATGAACAAGACGAACCCAAACGTCGCAAGTTTTTATTGATCGGAACAGCCGCCTTGTTTGTAGTGGTATTGGCCTTGCGATTCGCGCCGGGCACTATGGGTGAATTCTTGAGCGATCAAGATGTGGAACAGTTTACCAAAATGGAAGATGAAGTGAAAGGCGATGCTGCACAGCTCGCTATGATCGATGAATATCGATCAGCTCTCATTTCTGCGCGCACCGCTATTTATGAGGCTGATGCTTCACGTACATTGCTAGTAGTGGTAATGATAGTGGCTGTGTTTGTACTTACAGTATTCCGCAAACTTCCGGCGATAGCCTTGGCGGCTGCGCTTGCATTGATTTTTATCGGAGATCTCTGGACGGTAGATGCTCGCTATCTCAACGAGGATAAGGTTAAGGGTCAATTCAGAAACTATGTTTCTTTCGATGAAAAATTAGTGCCTCATCGCCCCAACAAAGTAGATGAGTACATTTTGAATGTAGAAAAACAGAAGATTCAAAACTTTGATCAAAAAGTGAATGAGTTGAAAGAGGCCTTGAAGAAAGGCGAATATGCTTTTCTCAAAAAATCAACTGTATTCGACATGGTCGCTCAATTCGGGGTGCTGAATCAAAACTCAAGCTACCGTGTGCTTCCGATGGGCGATCCGTTTAGTGATGCGAGCACTTCTTACTTTCATAAAAGTCTAGGAGGTTATCACGGTGCTAAATTGAAGCGTTACCAAGAACTGATCGAGTTCTGCCTGCAACCCGAAATGGCCACAATGATTGATAGCTTAAAATCGGGTGGAGAAATAACCGTGTTATCACGACTCAATGCAATCAATATGTTGAACACAAAATACATATTGATTAACCCTGAGATGCCACCTCTTGAAAACCCCTATGCATGCGGAAATGCATGGTTTGTTTCGAAGGTGAGAACGGTGGCTGACGCCAATACCGAAATCAAGGAGTTAGAAACGTTCGATCCAAAATCAGAAGTACTTCTCGATCAGCGTATGGCAGGTCAGTTGAAAGATGCGGCTGGATTGGACTCTACCGCACTCATTACCATGACGGAATACTCTCCGAAATTAATGCGTTATACTTCACACTCGCCAGTTGAAGCTCCAGCGGTGTTCAGTGAGATTTATTATCCTGAGGGTTGGGTATGTCGGGTAGATGGAAATGAAGTTCCGATTGTGAGGGTGAACTACCTTCTTCGCGGCGCGATGATTCCTGCGGGCGATCATACCATTGAGATGTCTTTCGAGCCTAGCGTCTTTTCCACTGGTGGAACCATCAGTTTGGTTGGCTCTATTCTGTTGTTGCTGGCGGCGGGAGCAGCCATTGGGCTTGCATTGCGCGATTGGCTAAAAGCCGCCTAGCCCATGTGGCCGTGGATACTTTTTCTAGGATACTTCGGTTTATTCATTTGGATAATAAACCGAGTATCCTTTTTTCGTTTTAGCACTTTACCCAAGTGGATTTCCGCTGTCCTTTTTTGCCTAAAAGTAGGGGCGGGTTTTGCGCTGTATTACATCTATACGTTTTATTATACTGATCATGAGCATAGCGATACCTGGAAGTATTTTAACGATGCGAAAAGCATTTATTCCTGGTGTTTCGATCAACCTGAGATAGGTTGGCGTTTTTTGTGGGGAATCGATTTAAATACCCCCGAAGTACAGCCCTTCATTGATCAGCTGCACGGTTGGACAAATCCCTATACCTATGGTCTGTCGCATGATGGTCCTACCATAGTGCGCATCAATTTGATCACGATGTTTTTTTCGGGTGGGTTTTATCCGATCCATATCTTATTCATGTGTTTTGTTTCTCTCGCCGGTTTGAGAGCATTGCACCGTATTTTTGAATCGCGAATGGCCGCTGCGCCATGGATTACGGTTGGCCTTTTGTTTTTGGCGCCTTCTCTTCTTTTCTGGAGCAGTGGGGTTTTAAAAGAAGCACCGCTAATTGGTGCATTGGGTTTTTTATGGTGGTCGTTTGACGAACTGTTGCACGGAAAAAAAACGATTCTTGTTTTTGTGAAATTGCTGCTGGCTATCTATCTGATGTATTGGTTAAAAGAATACGTTCTTTTATGTTGCTTACCCGCCTTGTTTTTCCTTCTTATTTTGAAAATAGGTAAAGGAATAAAACCACTTTATGTTTTTCTCTTGACACAATCAATAGTGATTCTTTTCGCGTTGCATCCCGGTCCATTCTATTCAGCGGGAAATTTGGTGTACGTGCTTCAAAAGAAGCAAACAGATTTTTACAACGTAAGCAATGAAATGGCCGCAGGTAGTGTTATTGAGCTACCCACGGTGAAGAGTGATATCGACCTTTTGATACATTTACCTCAGGCCTTTGCAGTTACCTTTTTTCGTCCTTTCATCGGTGAAGCGAATGGGGCAGTGGCTCAATTGTCGGCAATCGAAAATAGTTTTTACGGATTGATTTTTCTACTTGCCTTATGGAGTATTGGCAAGCGCGTCAAGGTTTCTGATATGTGGTGGGCAAGCTTGTCGGTAATCCTTTTTTCAGCGCTGATCATTGGTAATTCAGTTCCTGTGTTAGGCGCCGTGGTACGCTATAAAATTGCAGCTTTGCCGTTCTTTCTTTTTTGGTGCTGGTCAGTGATTATTCCACTTTGGAAAAAATCAGCGCACCACTAACAAACGACGAAGCAAAACTAAGTGACTGAATAAAACGAGTGGTACTATAAAGGAAGGAAGCCAGCTAAAAGGAAAATGTAAAACAGCATAATTCGGACGTTCGAAATCCCATAGCTGAACAGGAGATGGTGCTGCCCCAATGGCCGTGACCACTATGATCAGTAACGATATAAGTCCTATACAGTTCCAAGCAACAAGGGCTTTTCTATTCATCCAATGTTTGTAGTAAGCAGCAAAGATCACGAGCGGCGCACTGATGCCAATAAAGAGGTCATAGTTGTGTCCGAAAAAGGTCATGCTCCAGGGTACTTGTTTTTCTAATGCTAGGCTATAAAGTGAAAATTCTACCGGAATACGAATGATGTGCACCCACATGAGGGCTTTTTCACTAAGCCCATCGATAAATCGTTTTCCGCGAGGAGTGTTGAAGAGTACCACCAAACCAATTAGGGCACTTGCAATGGGGAAGATGAGATGGGGAGGACTAGCCTTGCGATCCATATACCAGCCATTGAGTGAAAGCGTACTTTGAAAAATAAGCCATGCTAAAGTGAACAGTGCTACGGCGTGCATACGTTTTTTTACACGCTCATTTTCACTATACCACATGGTACTTACGAATAGAACATAAGCGAGGAGCGTTATACCCACAAAGCTCATGGTGAGTGCTATTGGAAGGTCGAGCATGGAAGAAAAAATTAGGGAAGAAAAAGTTCCTTTTCAGCCAACGAAGGTAAGCGGCAAGTATCTTTTTTTCCGAAAATGCGGTACCTATTTTTAGCAATCATGCGATAAACGCCATTTCGAAGAAAACGAGGAACAATACGAAGAGCTGCTAGCCAATTCCATGGAGCTCTAAATTGGCTAGCCAAGATTAAAACCGCATCTGATTCCGTTTTTACACCCTTTGGCGTCCACAATACCAGGGTGTTCAGGTCTTTTGTAAGCGACTCTGGGAGTAGCTTTTGGGCTGTTTCTCCTTGGAGAGGGGCATAGCGCAAGGAAGCGTTTTTCTGATGGCTCAAAGAAAAGTCTACCGCTTTGTTACACAGGCCACAAACGCCGTCGAAGAACAAAATGGGGGAGGGATTGTTGGACAATTGTCTTTTTTAGGAATCGGATACGAATTTAAAGAATTAGCTTTGTATGCCTTTATTAAAAAAGTAGAACCTTTCCCTTTATGAGTGAACCTCGCAAATCGTGTCCCATAACCATTAAATCGAGCCGCTGGCGCCTGCGCAAAAAGCGATTGGATTTTGTGATTACGGATAAGCTGGAAAGCCTCGATTTAGAACATTGGGAAAGTTTGAATAAACGAGGTTCTGTTTTTCTTAGTCCGGCCTATTTACAGGGGATAAAAAAGGGACTTGGTGATCAAAGTGATTTTTACTACACTTTATTTTCTCAAAAGGATCAACCCGTCGGAATTGCGGTCTTTCAAATTACCCATTTCGAGGCGGATGAGTTAGGTTCTAACCTGAACGATAAATCAAGTTTTGTATCCTTTCTATCGAAAACGTTTGTCAATGAAGACAGGAGAGTGAAGGTTTTGCTGTGTGGCAATGCTTTCGCGACTGGCGAACATGGTTATGTTTTCGATGAAAAGGTTGATATGCAGGAAGCGATGGATGGCGTATGTTATGCCTTAACCGAAGTGCTTAATCAAGAAAAAGATAGAGGTCATAAAATTTCTGCAGTCATCATCAAAGACTTTTATAAAGGTACTTATCACCATACCGTGGGACTTGAGCGTTGCGGGTTTTCAGATTTTTCTGTTGATCAAAACATGATTTTACCACTCTTGCCCGAATGGAAAAGTTTTGATGACTACCTACAGTCCATGGTGACTAAGTTTCGAACCAAGGCCAATGCGGCCATGAAAAGAAGTGAGGTGTTAGAAGTGCATGAGTGCAGTTTAGACGAGCTCATTCAGTATAAAGATGCCTATTATCAGCTGTATGAAAATGTGTTTAATAAAGCTGATTTTCGTTTGGGGAAAATGACTCCAGAAGCTTTTGTCGAATTAAAGAGTTCACTTGGTGATCGAATGATCATTCGGTCATATCGATATGAAGGAAAGTTAGTCGGGTTTTCGTCTGCTTTGTTATGTTCACACGCGATCGATGCGCACTTGGTGGGTATTGATTATAGTGTGTCAATCGATTTGGCTCTTTATTCGCGCATGCTGTATGATTACATCGCTTTGGGAATTGATCACCGAGCTGAGGCCATTGTGTTTGGACGCACGGCCGCGGAGATCAAGAGCACTGTTGGTGCCATTCCTGTTGATTTGAAATGTTGTGTCCGACATCCTGGTCGCATTTCAAATTGGTTGTTGTCTTGTTTCTTCTCGTATGTAAAACCGGGAAATTATCCCATTCGCCAACCTTGGAAACAACCCGTTAAAGTGGAGTTGGATCAACGCGTTGGGTGGATGGAGCAATAAGGTATTGCTCCTTTTTATTTTTTATCCGAATGAAAAACGAACGACTTATACTCTTGATTCTTGCCGCCATACAGTTCACCAATATTGTGGACTTTATGATCATGATGCCCATGGGTGCCATTTTGCAGGAGTCTTTACAAATCACCCCAGGGCAGTTTGGATGGTTAGTTTCTTCTTATGGACTAGCTGCAGGCTTCACTTCCTTCTTAGGCGTTTTTTATCTTGATCGTTTAGATCGAAAAAAGGCTCTTCTCACGGCATATTTGGGCTTCATGCTGGGTACGGTAAGTAGCGCGATTGTTCCTAACACACCAAATGCTGATTTGAACTACGCGTTATTCATTGGCACGCGCATCCTCACGGGTGTTACTGGTGGCTTGCTCGGCGGATTGGTTCTTTCTATTGTGGGCGACTTAATTCCACTCGAAAGAAGAGGAAGAGCGATGGGCGTTATTACGATTGCCTTTTCGTTAGCCTCTATTCTAGGTGTACCTATTGCATTAACGCTGGTTGATGCTTTTGACCACAATTGGCATATTCCATTCTACTTCGTGAGCATCTTGAGTATCCCGATTTGGATATTGGCCTACAAACAAATTCCAGCGTTAAACGCTCATTTGAAAAATCATGTCGCTGGTAGCAGTCGATTCGAAACCATCAAACGAATTTTTAATACACGCGAGCAGCGCAATGCCTTGCTCTTTACCGTGCTATTGGTGCTCGGACAATTTACGGTAGTGAGTTTCCTCACTCCTTATCTGATTGCCAATGTGGGGCTTGTTCAGTCAGATGTTAAATGGATTTACTTGGTGGGTGGTATCTGCACGGTTATCACAGGGCCGCTGATTGGCCGAATGGTAGATAAAGTTGGCCGTTTTCGGGTATTTACCATTTTTGCTTTTCTCTCAATTATCCCGATTATCATCAATACACATCTTACAGTTGTACCGCTTTGGGTGGTGTTAACGATTGCAGGGTTCTTTTTCATTTTTGTCAATGGCCGCATGATTCCGGCTAACACCATTGCTACATCTGTGGTCAATCCCGAGTACAGGGCAGGGTATATGAGTTTAAACTCGGCGTGTATGTCTTTAGCCTCAGGAAGCAGCGCTGCGCTAGCGGGCTCCATCATTGATCAAGGCCCGAATGGCACGCTGTTGCATTATGATATTGTGGGCTACGTAGCAGTGGCGGCAACTTTGGCTTCATTGTTCATTTTGCGAAAGTTGAACAAGATTAACAACGCGAAGTCAACCGCGTAAAACAGACTCTGGAATGATAAAACCTCGAGAGATTTCTTTTCCATCGAGGCATTGTATAACAAGCTGTGCTTGTTTATTCCATTGCGGTGAGGTGAAGAGTTGATGCGCTAGTTCATCGCCCGTCATTGGTTTTTGTATTTCCCATTGCCATAAGCTCATCCAGCGATCATGCGGTAAAATGTGCCATTGAGCCTGATTGCTTGACAGAAACTTGCTTTCCGGAAAAGTCATGTACCAACCACCGCGGTGATGAGGATGGGCGTGTTGGGGCGTTGTGAATCGGCCTAACTCACGGAAGGGCTGGAAGAAATACCCCTTCATAAACAAGAAGCGTTCGGTGGGTTGGGCAAAAAAGGTCTTCCCTTCTGGTGTGTCCAAAAGGCGCAGCTGTCGCTTTAATGTTTGCCATTTTTCATGCAGGGAATCGCGTCCATTCGGGCCAATCCAATAGCGCTGATGGCTATTATTTCGAACGCCTATGTAGTATTTGCAGGCCGACTCTAAATGCCAAAACAGATCGTCGGGTTTATAATGGACCAGGAAATCGATTTCTCCAAGGGTCTGTTGTTCCCGTTTTATTTGGTGATTGACGTGTACGATTTCGAAATCCGAATGGTTAAGGAGCCAGAAGTGAAGGAGTTGTTCGAATTTTTTACCCAGTAATTTTTGAGGATTTGCGGCTAAGAATTCATGTAATGGAGAAGGGTCTTTGTCTAGATCGATCAGCCAAGGGAGGTGTGTCATCCATTGGTCCAAGCACCATTCTTCACCGATTACTTGAAAGGGCAGTTGTGCGGAGTGTTTCATGAGTGGGCAGGAGCCGATTACCCATGAAAGATCGGCTATTTCGGGGTGTTCGAATGTTGGGGCAACTCGTAACATGTGTGAAAAATCGTGCATTTTGTTTGAAATACCGCATTTTTACCACGGTCACGCGATTATTTTTGTGCCGTAACCCCAAAACAACGGTGAGAATTTTAGCGACCATACCCCATCCTCAAATGAAGATTTCTATTTTTCAATGGAATGAAAAGTGGATCATCGAATTTGAAGGCGGGGCATACAAACAGTCTTTTCGATTGAGCCAAGAAAGCGTGGCTTCATTAGAGGAGGTAAAAAAAATGATTACACCGCGTATGATTGAAGGAGCAATTGAGCGTTTTCGATCTATGCATGCTGATTTTGGTGAGGCTTACCAACAAATTAAACCAACGAATTAATACCAGTTTATGCTTTCAAAGATTTCACTAGCCATCAACGTTTTGTTGATTATTGCAGTAGCCATCTTATTTACTCGTACATCAAAAAATGCTGCAAAGGAGGAAGTTTCTGAAGCTCCAGTGGCATCTGCGTTCGCTTCTGGCGACTCTGTGCGGGTTCCTATTGTGGCCTATGTCAATGCCGATTCATTGAATGAAAAATACAAGTTCATAACGGATAAAACAAAATCGTTGGAAGCGAATCTGCGCAGCTCTGATGAAAAAATTCAGCGAGAATATGCGAAGCGCGAAAAAGAATGGAATGAGCTGATGGCCTACGCTCAAAGTAAAAAGTTACCCGATGATGAGGCGGCTATCGTTGAGCAGCGCCTGGCCACTCTTCAAGGAGAGATGGATAAAATACAGAACGACGAGAAAAACCAATTGATGGAGAGCGAGGCAAAGCTTCAGGAAGAGCTGCACAAGCGCGTGGAGTTGTTTTTGGAATCCTTTACCAAGCAAAAAGGAATTGACTATGTATTGAACTATTCAGTTACTACTCCTGTTGTGTTGTACGGTAATCCGGCTTACGATGTCACAAGTGAAGTGTTGAGCGGATTGAATGCGGAGTACGAACAAGAAAAGTCGGCGGAGAAGAAATAATGACACTGGCGGAACAAAAGCAAAAACAGAATATTGCAGAGTATATCATCTTCATGTGGCAGATGGAGGATTTGATGCGTGCTGTTTATTTTGACGACGTGGCACTCGATGAATTTATCCGAGGATTTACGCCGTCAGAGGAAGCATTTTTAGCCGAAAAAAAATGGTTTCGAGATCTTATTCGCAAAATGAAAAGTGAGCGAATAGAACAACGAGGGCATTTGAGTGAGCTGCACGAGTTGCTATTTGAGTTGAATTTTCTTCATAACACGTTGATGAATGTTCTGAAGGATAAGGTCTATCTCGATCTTTATCGCACTGCTCAACCGCATTTACAAGAATATTTGCAACACAGCGATGGTAAGAGTACCAACGATGTTGAAACGGCTTTACATGCCCTGTATGGTCTTTTGGTGTTGCGTTTGAAAAGAGCACCTATTTCTCCAGCCACTGAGGAGGCGATGTCTACCTTTAGTCAATTGTTAGCTCGATTGGCTCATCACTACGGGCAGATGAAAAATGGGGAAGTCAATTATTCGTTGAATTAGATCAACACACCGATAAAAACAAAAAGCTGTCTCGGCTAAGCGGAGACAGCTTTTTTTATGGATTGCTATTTACTTTCAACTTAAGAAAGAAGTCGCTGGCGGAGAATGAACTCGAATTGAGCGTTCTGTCTTTTAAGTTGTTGGATGAGTTGTTCTTGTTCGAGCATTGACTTGAACTGTTCCCAAGCCTCAGAAACCATGCGAGCGATTTCTTTCATATTGAAAGGTTTGGTGAGGATGCGGAAAACTTTTCCTTTGTTAACTGCTTCCACCACTGGAACTAATTCGCTGTAGCCGGTGAGAAGGATGCGCTGTACACCTGGGTAGTCAGCTGAGATGCTTTCCAAGAATTCTACTCCGCTCATGGCAGGCATATTATGGTCGGCAATTACAATCTGAATATTATCCGAAGCTATCATATTATAGGCTTCTACAGGGTTGGAGCTGGTGAACACTGTAAACTGGTCCCTGAAGTTGGCACGAAAGGAGTCCAGATTAGCTTGGTCATCATCGATGTACAGTACCCTGGGTTTGTCGTCTCCTATGGGAGCGGCATTGCGTGGTGAGGATACGTTCAGTGTCATTTTTGTGAGTATTTGAGTCACTGTTACGTCACCAGCATTGGGAAGGTTACGTTCCATGGTTAATTTGTTGGGCGGTAAGGGTGGTTTTGTTTCCCTTGCTATACTGGAAATCCGGATAGCTGATAGAGAATCGTTTAAGCCACGCAATAGTCGCTAGATTTAGGTATAGTGGCAAGCGTAGTTATACGGATTGTTTACGTAGCATTACGTTAAGCAGGCTTTCGATCCAATACGATTAGGAGTTTCTCCAAGAGCACTTCATTGCGGCTTTGCGATTTGAGCAAGGTTTCAATGAGTTCTTGATGATGATTCAGCAAGCTTGTCCAGTAGGGGGCTGCAGGTATGAGGTCGTTTACCCGTTTCATTTGTCCTTTGCTGAGGTCCGACTTTGGCTCGGCAGCAATGGAGTCAGGGATAAAAACATTACTATTTACACCATATAAAGTACTGAGCTGCTTGAGGTCTTCCATTTTGAGATCACGTAGACCGTTTTCAAGTCGGCTGTACTCTGGTTGAGACATGTTGAGTTGGCTGGCTACAAACTCTTGCTTGAGATTGTGCAGCATACGGAGTTCACGAATTTTTGGGTAATTCATAGCAAGTAGAATTAATTGGTTTAGGTTAATTGGTGCGTTTTGTTTTGTGAGACAAAAATGATAGCAGAAAAAATGCTATGAGTTGAAAGTCGGATTTTTCGAAAAAAATAAATATGCTGAATACATGTAATAAAGTTATTTACGGCCTAGATAATTCGGATTTTTCGAATTCTTTGAATGAGATTTTATTTTTCACTAAAGGAGTTCGATCGGTTTCAATAATCGATCTGTAGATAAGAGTAGAAACTTTTTTGGGTATGGGTATAAGCCCTAATTTACGGGCGTAATGGACACATTGCTGATCACTAACAATGGGTTTTCCGTCAAATGTTTTGTCCCAAATACCCATCGTTTCGGTGAGTTTAGGACGAATTAATTTGGTGAAACTGTCACCTACTTGGTGTTCATCTTTGGCATATTCAATATTGGCCAAATCCAACAATTTGCGGTTGAATTCATTGGCAATTTGTTTGTTTCGATCATTATTTAACTTCTCGTGGAGTAGTAATATGTGTTTAGTAGGAATGCCGATTAGATTAGCATTAATGAGATAGGCGAGGGCATTAAGGTTCTGTGCCTGAATGGGTGAAGAGACAAATGCCGGTTGTACATAATCAAAGTGGGCTTCATCGAGCATCGTGTATTCATTCAAATGAAATCGGGGTTTCATGTCAGAATATCCATGCTCTTTTGAGTAGATTAAAAAGGCTCTTTTGCACATAGTCATATAGCCCATTTCTCGAATTTCGGGAATTGAACTGCGAGAAACATTTAATCGAAATCGCACTTCATAGTAATCGCGATTAGCGGAAAATGAAAATCCAGGAAGAGAAAGGATCGTATAGGCCACCGCCGCCCATCGGATCAAATGGTCCACATCTTCCGGGTGATGAAGGGGATTGGTAGGGTCTAATCCCAATAGCGCCATCATATTAAAGTCTTCTTTTTTTATACCAATCTTTTGCTCTATGGTGGGGTCTACATAATTGAAGCTTTTTTCTTGAGTGTCATATACAGCATAAAAGGTATTCATCCCGGAATCCAGCCGTTTCAGCTTATCTGAGAGGTCTTCAATGGTAAAGCCATTTGAATAATTGCCTTGTGCTTCATTTAGTGCTGAAAGGGCTATCAGTGGAGGATTGGTTTTAGCGTGTTCACGACAAATAATCATCTTAGAATAAATACTATCGGTAAAAGCGCGGATATCACTAAAGTCTTTACCTGCTTTTGCGTGCTCTGTGCTAAATTCATGAATGAGAGAGGTCCACCTGGGAAAAGTGAGTTTAGTTAGCGACTTCATAAAATGGTTAAAGTTTATAGGTGCAATTTAAATAGTAAAATAATTAATTAATTATATGGTTTTTAATTATTATGATTATGTTTAGCTGAATGAGATAACGAGTATAAATTGTGTATAGGTATTTTCATTTATTTCATAATTCCAAAGGGCGGTTGGTCGGTCAAATAGCGATGTTGGTGTACGGGTTTGTGCGTTTTATCACCTATTTATGGTGCTTGATCCCTCGTTTAAGCCTTTTTTATCGAAATGAACACTGAAGTGTTGATGGCCAAAGAGATGCCTACCCGATTTTGGGGAGGCTGGAGGGTACCTTTACCCTTGATAATTCACAGCAAAATCGCTGAAATTGAAGGTCGAGGAGATACGAGCAATAGGGAATCACATGCTTTTTCGTTTGGCTGATCCAAAGGACAGGGCAATTTATACCTCGTTGTTTCAAACGTTTCCACACCTTAAAACCTTTGATACCATTGAGCATCAAGTAAAGGAGCTCATACGTATCGAAAATCCAACACGCGTTTTTGATCCCTTCGAATTGGCTGATTTAGCCATGAATAGAATAGGTGAGGATTCCGATTCTTTTGGTTGCTGGGTTTATTATCCCTGGCTCCAAAGTGTGGTGCATATTTTAGAAGAGGAAGATTTTTTGCGCTTGCGCACGTCGCGGAATTGGTACAAGATAACCCCAGAAGAGCAGCGGCTTTTAGCTTCTAAAAGCGTTGGTGTTATTGGGCTTTCGGTAGGTCATGCTGTAGTGATGGCCTTGGTGATGGAAGGAATTGGGGGAGAAATTCGAATAGCTGATTTCGATACGCTTGATTTAAGCAATTGTAATCGAATAAGAACGCCATTGACCAACTTGGGATTGAAAAAAACCGAGATGGCCAAACGAGATATAGCGGAAGTTAATCCTTTTCTAAAGGTGACGTTGATGGAGGAGGGATTCACGGCATCGAATGCCGATGTGTTTTTCCAATCACCACGACCGCTGGATTTAATTATTGAAGAATGCGATAGCGGCGACATGAAAGTATTAGCTCGCATGAAAGCCAGTGAATACCGCGTACCGTTATTGATGGAAACCAGTGATAGAGGGGTGTTGGATATAGAGCGTTATGATCTAGATCCTGCTACACCACTTTTACATGGACGATTGACTAAAGAGGACTATCGCCCCGACCTCAGTTCAGAGGAAAAAAGGGCGATACTGCTGAAGACCATAGATTTTTCTAAAGTTTCCGAGAGAGGATTGATGTCCATGTCGGAAATAGGAAAAACCATTACCACATGGCCGCAGTTAGCCACCGATGTTATCAGCGGAGGCGCAACAGTGGCTATGGCAGCAAGAATGATCTTGTTGGGCGAACAATTAGAAACGAAACGAACCTATGTCGACATCTCAGCCGCAATTCGAGGGATTTCAGCATAGACTGAACTCGCAGAAAGAAGAGCTTGAATCCATCACGATTCGAGCTTTCCGTGCTGTTGATGATATTGATTCGTGCCACCGCTTTTTACAAGGACACTTGGATGTAATCAGTGCCTTTGGATTTAAATTATCCAGTGCCACGGAGTCGTGGATGCTCGATCCGATGACATACGTGGTTATTGTAGAATCAGGTGATCGAAAACGCACTTTTGGTGGCGCTCGTATCCAGTTTCGCTCCGAGTCGAATCCTCTTCCTGTGGAAGGGGCAATAGGAGTGGAAGCTCCAGAGATTTATCCTTTCTTAGAGGCGCATCCTCAGCTAGCTGAAATATGCGGACTGTGGAATTCAGTTAACGTGGCGGGCATGGGTATCGGTAGCGTTTATAGCATCCGAGCCGCGATTGCCCTAGCTGGAATGGTAGGCGTCAAAGAAATGGTGGCTTTATGCTCAGTGCATACTTATCGAATGGCACATCGGTATGGCTTCAACTTATTGCAGGAAATTGGCAACAAAGGGGCTATTCCATATGCGGGTGCTCATCAAACAGCACACCTGACTTATCAGTTTGATATTGACCAATTACCTAACTCACAAGAGGCCGAACGTAACCTTATTATGGATTTGCGTAAAAACCCTGACCAGGTAATAAAAGATAATGGCAATCCATCCGAACTACAGGTGCACTACCAATTGGGCATCTCCTTATAAATTGTTCTTCATTCTGCTCGCTTTTCAGCTAAGCGGGACTCTTTTTGCTGCAGGACAAAGTCCTCAAGATGCAGTGAAAGGAGAGATTATTTCACAAGAAGCCGTCGTTTCCGAATCAGATGATGTTCGGGATATTCTCCAAAATAGTCAATTTGAATTAGTGACCGGTAAGACGGCCAATTTCGGGTTGACAGATAAAACGGTATATCTGCGATTCACTGTGGCTGATCATCGATTGACTAATGAAGATCTCCTCCTGTACATTGATAATCCCTTGCTGGATGTGGTCAACTTGTATTGTGTTGATTCCGTTCCTCAGTTGTTGGGGAAAAAGGGCGAATCTGTAGCTTATGCAGAACGCAGTTCTGGTGAACCGGGCTTTTTGTTCGATGTGCCCTTTGATGGAAAAGGGACGCATTCTTTTTTATTACAAGTAAAAAGTGATGAGCAGATTGTGGTGCCTATTTCTTTGGGCACGCGGTCATCTTATTTCGACAAACTACACACCATTGAATTGTTTTTTGCCGTTTATTTTGGTTTGGTGTTGGTCATGATCATGTACAATCTATTTGTATGGGTTAGTGTACGAGATCGACTCTATCTGCACTACATTTTATACATCATAACAGTAGGGTTAACGCAGTTCGTTTTGGGAGGATATGCCAATAAATATTTGTGGCCATTTTCTTCCTCACTTCCGATTTATGCATCTTCGATTATCCCTATTTTGAGTGGATTGACCACCATTTCGTTCACGAGAATTTTTATTCAAACCAAGCGATTTACGCCGTTTGTAGATAAGGTGCTTTACTTTTTCAGTGGTTCTTATGTGGTGGCAATCATCGTAACGCTCATGGGCTATGGTGGCTACGCACAATTGATCATTAATGCGAATGCAGCATCTGCCTTTATTCTGATTTATGCTGGTTATAAATCTGTAAAAGGAGGCTATCGTCCAGCACGTTTTTTCTTGCTAGCCTTTGCGTCTTTTTTAACGGGTGTAACGTTAATGGCTTTGAAAAACTTTGGCATTTTGGCGCCCAATATGTTGACCAATTATTCGGTTACGGTTGGGTCAGGACTAGAAGCCACCTTACTGTCTTTTGCACTGGCCGATAGGATCAACACGTTTAAGAAGGAAAAAGAGGAATCGCAACAAAAGGCACTTGCCGTGATGCAAGAAAATCAGCGTCTAATAGAAGAACAAAATGTACGATTGGAAAACATGGTGCATGAACGCACCTTGGATTTGGAGAAATCGAACGAGGAGTTAAGTGTTACGTTGAACGACTTACGATTAACTCAGAAGCAACTGGTAGATTCTGAAAAGTTGGCTTCTCTCGGTCAAATGACAGCGGGTATTGCGCATGAAATCAATAATCCGATCAACTTTGTTCAATCCAACGTTCAGCCTTTGAAACGTGATATAGATGATTTATTAGAACTGATTGAGGGCATCTCTGAAATTAATCCTGGTGAAACCAACGATGAGCGAATTATCGCGTTGAAGAAAAAATACCAAGAGTTGGACATGGACTACCTGAAAAAGGAAGTGAACCAACTTATGGGAGGTATAGAAGAAGGCGCGAAGAGAACAGCTGAAATTGTTCGAGCACTTCGCGTGTTTTCTAGAATGGATCGCGATACTGCGGTGAATGCGAGTGTGAATGATTGCATCAATTCAACCTTAGTAGTAATGAAGAGTGTTACGAAGGGCGAGGTGATCATTTCTAAAGAGCTAGAAGAGGAGCTGCCTTTGATTAGCTGTTATCCCGGTAAACTCAATCAGGTATTCATGAACATACTGACTAATGCTGTGCAAGCTACGCGAGGAAAGGGTCAGATGGTAGCTGATCGAATGGTAAAGATCAAATCTTCATTTAACGAAAAGTCGGTACTCATTGAAATCACCGATAATGGAGTGGGGATGGATGAGACCACGCGGAGTAAAATATTTGATCCGTTTTTCACCACTAAAGGTGTTGGGGAAGGCACTGGATTAGGGCTTTCTATAGCTATGGGTATAGTAAAAGAGCACGATGGTGAAATAGAAGTATACAGTGAAGTGGGGAATGGTACGAGATTCCTTATAAATTTACCTCGTTTTAACACCACGCACACTTAAGCCAACAAAGATGGCTGAAAACCGACCACGCCTTTTATACTTAGATGACGAGGAACAAAATCTCGTTGCCTTCAAAGCCTTATTTCGTAGAGATTATGAAATCTTTACTACTACGTCTCCTCAAGAAGCTGTAGCTTATTTGGCTGAGCACGAAGTTCAAGTCATGCTTTCGGATCAAAAAATGCCGGAAGTAAGTGGCGTTGAATTTTTCGAATTGACTTTAGCCGAATTCCCATACGCTGTTCGTGTATTAGTAACTGGCTATGCCGATATGGATGCGGTTATTGATGCCATAAACAAAGGTCAAGTATATCGATATGTGGCCAAGCCGTGGAATGAAAATGATTTGCGCATTTGCATTAATAATGCAATTGATAAATACGAGCGTGAAAAGGAACTGCGCCAAAAAACTGCTCGTTTGGAAAAGGCCAATGGTGAGTTAGAGAAATTTGTTTACAGCGCCTCACACGATTTACGAGCGCCTCTTGTCAGTATGCGAGGAGTGATCAAATTGGCCAAGCACGATCAATTAGATGAAAAATCTGTGGAGTACATGGATATGATTGATCGCAGTGCTGTTAAGCTCGATCAGTTTCTTCAAAACATTATTCATTACTATCAAAATCTAAAGAGCGATGAGTTGTTGACAGAGATCAATATGACTCAAATGCTTGAAGAGAAAATTGAGAAGCAAAAGATGATGGGTAATGCCGAACGAGTGAGCTTTCAAGTTTCGGTGAATCAAAATGTACCATTGAAGACAGACGAGCACCGCTTGCGTATGGTGCTGTCGAATATTATCTCTAATGCCATCCGCTTTCAAGATGAGGAGAAAACGCAAGGAGAAGTGGACATTCAAGTAGTAGTAAACCCTGATAGGCTTACCGTGCGCATTGCGGATAATGGCATAGGCATTAGTGAGGAAACACTTCCACATATTTTTGATATGTTCTTCCGAACCACCGAACAATCAATCGGCACCGGTACTGGTATAGGCTTGTATATTGCAAAAGAAGCCACAGAGAAATTGGGAGGGAAAATTAGCGTATCTTCCGAACTGAAGAAAGGAACACGTTTTACTATTGAAATACCGAATCGTGCATAGATGAAGAAGTTGAGAGTTTTTTTGGTGGATGATAATGACATCGATTTGACGGTGAATAATAAGCTTATACAGCTTGCTGAGATCACAAAGGACATCGTCGTTTTTAGTTCTGCGACAGCGTTTTTGAATAAAATTCAAAATGATGCAGCCCTCGATCAATGGGATAATATTTTGCTGTTAGACATCATGATGCCTGGCATGAGTGGTTTTGATTGTATGGTCGAGTTTGAAAAGTTACCCGACTCCATCACCTCACAATTCAGGGTGTTCATGTTATCAAGTAGCATCGATCGCAATGATATTCGACGAGCGGAGCAGACAAAATTTGTCAAGCGAGTTCTCGAAAAACCCTTGGACACTTACTTGTTAAAGAGATTATTAAAAGAGTCATAAAAAAAGCCCGCTGCTGAAAGCGGGCTTTTTCTTGATCGAAAGATTGTTCGATTATTTGATGTATCTCCAATCTTGGTTGTTTTTGATGCTTTTCAAAGAATGGTAAATCAACTTGATTACATTCTCTACATCGTCTTTGTGAACCATTTCTACCGTGGTGTGCATATAGCGCAATGGTAAAGAAATGAGGGCGCTGGCAACACCTGCATTGCTATAGGCAAATGCATCGGTATCCGTGCCAGTGCTGCGCGAAACAGCAGCGCGTTGGAATGGGATGTCGTGTTTCTCTGCATTGCCAATGATGTGTTCGAGCAGGTTGTTTTGAACCGCAGGACCATAGCTTACCACAGGGCCTTTGCCGCAAGCTAAGTCGCCATTGGCAATTTTATTCATCATAGGAGTTTGGGAGTCGTGGCACACGTCTGTAATAATGGCAACATCCGGTTGAATGCGATGAGCGATCATCTCTGCTCCACGAAGACCGATTTCTTCCTGAACGGAGTTGGTGAAATACACTCCGAAAGGAAGTTTATCTTTATTCTCTTTCAGCATACGTGCTACTTCAGCGATCATGTATCCGCCAATGCGATTATCGAGTGCGCGGCCGAGATAAAATTTATCGTTGAGTACAATGAACTCGTCTTCGAATGTGGCTACGCAGCCTACGTGAATGCCCATTTTTTCTACTTCTTCACGGTTGGTGGCGCCTACATCTAGGAAGATGTTTTTCATGCTAGGTGTTTCTTCCTTTTCAGCACGTGTGTGGATAGCGGGCCATCCGAATACACCTGTAACAAAACCTTTTTTGGTATGGATGTTTACGCGCTTGCTTGGAGCAATCATGTGATCGCTACCACCATTGCGGCGAAGGTAGATGTATCCATCTGGTGTGATGTAATGCACAAACCACGAAATTTCATCGGCGTGCGCTTCGACCACTACTTTATAAGGAGCATCTGGGTTGATAACCCCTACCACCGTTCCGTAGGTGTCAACCATATGGGTATCTACATAGGGGCGAATGTAATCGAGCCACAATTGCTGGCCTGGCGATTCGAAACCAGTAGGCGATGCATTGTTAATGTATTTCTCAAGGAAAGCAAGAGAAGCTGCATTGGCAAAGGTTTTACCTTTCTTAGCAGGCTTTGATTCTTTTTTAGATGAACTTTTTTTAGCCATTTTGAGTTCTTTTGTTCTGTACGAAAATAACTTTGCTTTGGGAATGTGCTTGCCAACATTTCGTAAATCATGAACAAAGACACTAACAATAAGTCCCCACTGATTACCGAGGTAATTACCACCGGCGACGGAACGGTATCTCTTTATCGTCCTGATATAGATGAAACCTATCATTCACGCCATGGCGCGGTGCAAGAGTCGCTGCATGTTTTTATTCGATCGGGCCTAGAGTTGTTAGTGGGAAAAAAAGAAGTTCATGTGTTAGAGGTAGGTCTAGGAACCGCGCTGAACGCCTTTTTAACCTTACTCAAGGCAGAAGAAAGTGGCGTAAAGATTTTTTACACCTCATTAGAAACCTATCCCTTGCCTTACGAAGTGTGGTCTCAGGTGACTTATCCCTCGAATGAGCAAGAGCAGGAGAGCTTTAATGCTATCCACGAGGCCAAATGGAATGAATGGGTAGAAATCACGCCGTTTTTTTCCATTCGAAAATTAGAGGCTTCCGCCTTTACGGTGGAGTTAGAAGTGGAGAGTTTTGATCTGATGTATTACGATGCCTTCGGTCCACGAGCGCAATCGGAAATGTGGAGTGTGGATTTATTCGCTCGACTCACAAGGTGGATGAAGCCCCAATCTACATGGGTGACCTATTGCGCGAAAGGACAAGTTCGTCGCGATTTGGAAAGTTGTGGTTGGGTAATGGAAAGAATTCCTGGCCCTCCTGGAAAACGAGAAATGCTAAGAGGTACTAAAAAATAACCGAATGATCACTCGATTTAATGTACGTGTTTATTTCCTGCTGCTATCAGATGATCAACGGTCGGTTCTGCTTTCTGACGAGTGGATTGGCGGAAAAGCATATACTAAGTTTCCAGGTGGAGGTTTGGAGTATGGCGAAGGAATAGTAGAAGCTTTACACCGTGAGGCGATGGAAGAATTGGGGCAATCCATTCAGCTAACAGGACATTTTTACACCACGGAAGATTTTGTTCCAAGCGCATTTAGTGAGCGCGATCAGATCATTTCGGTGTATTATACTGCACGGCTCCTTGAAGCGCCTCAATTTCGAGTATCTACCATTCCGCATGACTTTTTGCAGCGGGAGCAGCGAGAAGAATCTTTTCGTTGGATGGCTCTTTCTGAGCTTACTACAGAAGAAATGAGCTTTCCCATTGATCAAAAAGTGGTAAGCCTACTCCAAGAAAAATCTGTTTAAGCTTCCAGTCTTTTTTGGACGTGCTTGGCCACGTTTTCGTAAACCTGATCGGGGTTTTGCGTGCGCCATTTGAGATCATTCATTTTTCCTCCGAGCACAAAATAACTGTCAATATTGGCGGCTTGGAAATCTTCTAATACGTGATCTCTGAAATTGATGAGTGCGATCCAACCATCTGCATCGCTAATGTCCTCAAACCACTCTTCGTAGTAGCAGTCGTCTGAACTATGAAAGTTGAGTACGTTTTCTCCAACCAGTATAAACTTCGAAATTCCTGCATCAGTCATGCTTTCGATGACTTCTCTTTTTAGGTGCATGATATCGTTATACAGTAGATCATTCCATTCACCGATCATTTCGATGATAGAAAAACCTTCATCATAATCGGCGTAAAGTACTTTGATGAAAAGAGTCTGACTTCCGAAATTATCCCATTGAGGGTGGATGTAGTGATTGTATATTTTTTCGCTGAATTCAAATTCAGAATACTCGCGATCAAAAAAGGGAGAGTTGGGATCCTCACTTGAAATGTAGAATCCACGCCAATTATAATAGGGCTCTAAATCGTGCATTAGCCAATATTTTGATGATGAGATACCGCTTTTCTAACACTTCCAAATTGGAGTAAAAGAGCTTGAGCTTTTTCTTGATCCAGTCCGGTTTGTTCCATCACCATGCGCGTTCCGCGTTGAACGAGCTTTTTATTGCTCAGTTGCATATCTACCATTTTGTTTCCTTTCACGCGTCCTAAACGAATCATTACGGAAGTGGAGATCATATTCAGAATGAGCTTTTGTGCGGTACCACTTTTCATGCGCGTGCTGCCCGTCACAAATTCAGGACCTACCACCGCAACGATGGGGAACTGTGCGGTTTTGGAAAGCGGCGAATCGGGATTGCAAGTGATGCAACCGGTGAGTATATTTTGTTGATTGCACACTTCTAAAGCACCAATGACATAAGGAGTAGTGCCCGACGCGGCGATTCCAATCACTGTGTCATCTTCGTCAATATCATTGTTCTGTAAATCGATCCAGCCTTGCTCTCTATTGTCTTCAGCATTTTCGACTGGATAGCGAATGGCTTTATCACCGCCGGCAATGAGGCCTATAACCATACCGTGATCAACACCAAAAGTAGGAGGACATTCGGAGGCATCCACAACGCCCAATCTGCCGCTAGTGCCTGCTCCCATATAAAACAGTCGTCCGCCTCGTTCCATGCGTGGAACAATTTGTTCTACTAATGCCTCTATTTGGGGAATGGCTTTCTCTACAGCCATAGGAACCGTGTGGTCCTCGGCATTGATTGAACGTAAAAGTTCGCCTACACTCAATTGCTCGAGGTGATTGTATTTGCTATCCGATTCAGTGATGCTTTGCATCTTCGATTATTTTTACAAATGTAAGAGGACTGAACAAAGGTCTGATAGAACAAAGAGGGAATAATATTGTTTTCAAAACATGAGGCACGGTAAGCTATTTTTATGGCTCATTTTCTTCGCTGTTGCCCTTCCTGTAAGAGCGCAGAACTTAATACTCAATCCGAGTAATGAGTTGCCTTTGCCCAACGCAGAAATTCCTTTTTGGCAAGAAATTTCAGGTTCATGGGGACAACAGTTCGATACGCCTCCTCCATTTGATGGATTCTTATATTTTGCCGCAAACATTGATCCGGTGGCCCAACTGCGGCAGGATATTGATTTGCAATTTGACTCTTGTGTCATTGATGCAGGCCTGCGCACGTTGACCTTTCAAGGAAGACTCCGATCATTTAATCAAACGCCCGCGGACTCGGGCAAGGTGAGAATTGGATTATTGGATGCCGGAGGCACACTGCTTTATCAATGGGAATCCCCTTTTATCGGTTCTATTCAAAATTGGACCTTGCTCACCCAAGACATTGTGGTACTTCCGGGCAGCAGAACTTTGCGTTTGGACCTGATTGCCGTTCGGCATAATGGAAATACCAACGATGCGTTTTTCGATGACCTTTCTTTAGAAAAATCGAACTCCACAGAATGCGATTGTGCGGGAGTAGCAGGTGGAAATTTTGTAGTGGATCAATGCGGTGAGTGTTTGAGCATGAGCGATCCCAATTTTAATACCTCATGTGCGGATTGTGCTGGAGTTCCCAATGGAAACTCGGTGATTGACCTATGCGGCGATTGCCGATTGCCGAATGATCCCGATTTTAATAGTGCTTGCAGCGATTGTGCGGGTGTTCCTTTCGGAAACGCCATCGTCGATTTGTGCGGTGTTTGCCGGGTTCCTGACGATCCCCTATTGAATTCCACTTGCTTAGACTGTTTTGGAGTTCCAAACGGATTAGCCATCGTGGACGATTGTGGAGTGTGCCGACAGCCAGATGATCCAGCATGGAATTCGAGCTGCTTGGATTGTTTGGGAGATGTGAATGGATTGGCGGTGGTTGATTCATGCGGAAGATGTTTATACCCCGACGATGCCGATTTTAATCAGCAATGTCAGGATTGTCTCGGGGTTTATAATGGCACTGCGGTGCTGGATAAATGCGGGGTGTGCTTACAACCCACGGATCCTACCTTTAACCAATCGTGTATTACGGGGTTTTATTTACCCAATGCGTTCACTCCTGATAATGATGGAGTGAACGATCGATTGATGCCTTTTTTTACTGAAACTCCCGATGAGGTGGAGCTATCGATCTATGATGTTTGGGGTGTTTTAATCTATACCGAATCGGGAAAAAGTCCTGCTTGGGACGGCTCCATCAATCAAGGAGATTATTATGCTAACCTCGGCCTTTATGTGGTCACCGTAAAGTGGAGGGAGGGTGCTAACATATCGGAGTTCAGAAGCCATGTTACCTTAATCAGGTAGGAAATAGAGGGTAAAGGCGAAATTGGCTGTATTTTTGTTCAAATTGATAGAACACCATTCACTATCCATGAACCGAATTATTCTTTTATCTCTTAGCTTATTCTTGTCTCTGACTGTAATGGGGCAAACGGATAGCACTGAAGTTGGAACTGTTGACGTGGCTTTGGTGCCTGCACGTATTCTTGCGGCTCGCCATGAGTACAATGAAAATAATATGCGCGGTGCACTCACCATCTATCGCGAAGTGTTAGATGCAGATCCAACAAATGTTTCAGCGATGTATGGAATCGCTCAGTGTCACTACCGTTTGAAAAAATACCGATTAGCTCTCGACTATCTCGATAAATCAGTGAAGTCAAAAGGTACGCTTACGGGCGAAGTCTTATTCTTCTATGGAAAATGCTATCACCGATTGGCTGAGTTAGATAAAGCCATTGAAAATTTCAAAAAATTTTTGGCACAAGAAAGTCCTAAAACATTTGAATATATGCAGGCTCAAGAGTACATCGCTCAATGCGAGTATGCAAAGGCTCAAATGGCCAATCCGGCGGATGTTACTATTCAGAATTTGGGTGAATCGGTGAATACGCGTTTTGAGGAATATGCACCCTCTATTACTGCCGATGGTAATTTACTGGTGTTTACTTCTCGCAGAAGTGGTGAATTAGATGAAGGCGGAGATTACAAATACTATGAGGATATTTATTTTGCACACCGTGATCCGAACACGGGCATGTGGTCAGATGCAGAGCGCGCTCAAGGCGGCGTGAATACGGAAACACATGATGCTGTTTTGAGCATTGCACCAGACGGAAGTCAGATTTTTGTGTACAAAAACAATGGCGTTGCTGCAGGGGATATTTTTGTTTCTAAACATGGAGAGGAAGATCGTTTTCGCGAAGCAACAAAATTGGATCGCCCCATCAATACAAGTTATTTCGAAGGAAGTGTGAGTATGACTGCTGATGGCAATACGATTTATTTCGTAAGCGAACGACCAGAAGGATTGGGCCTAGGCGATATTTATGTTTCGTATAAAAAAGGAAGCAGTTGGAGCAATCCAAAGAATCTCGGAAAGGTGATCAATACCGATTACGATGAAAAATTTGTATTCATTCACCCCAATGGGAAGACCCTCTTTTTTGCCAGCGATGGCCACAGTGGAATGGGTAGCTATGATATTTATAGAACCGAGTTTGTCAATGGCGAATGGGCCAAACCAGTTAATTTGGGTTACCCTATCAATACGGTGAATGAAGAATCTACTTTTTCCCTGACAGGCGATAATCAAACCATGTACATAGCGGCTGAGTATGGCGACAACTATGGTGAACGCGATATTTATGCAGCAGATATTTCTCGTTATAAATTGATGTCAGGTGGTTTTGACAAGAGCACCTATGGACAGCTATTGGTCATTGTCAATAATAGCGAAGGGAAGTATGTGAAGGGCGCGAATGTAAAAGTATATGAAGTGGGCAGCGAGGTGCTTTTAGACGAGGTGACCACTGATAAGATCGGATATGCGCGTATCAATCTGCCCGGCGATAAAAAGTATACGGTTAAAGTGGAGTATTACGAATTGAAGGCCGAGCAAGAAGTAGAGCTCAAATTGAAGGATGCTGGCGAAACGGTGAACAAAATTGAAATTCAGTTGAACGGAAAATAGTCAAGCGATAAATGAGTTTAAAAGTCCTCTCGGCAAAATCGAGAGGACTTTTTTATTTACCGTAGTTTTTTTACCGTCATTCGGCCGTTTTGATAATGCGGTATGAGGTAGTACTTGCTTTGCGGAACGATCTTTTTAGTGCGTTGCGAGATCACTTGATTTAACTCATCAAAAAAAGCAACTTCGATGTACACATCGGATAATTCCTTTCGCTGTAGGAGTTGGCGAACATCTTTTGAATAGATCAATTGCACTCCTTTGTTCAATTCTATATTTTCTAAACTGTCCGCAGCCATTAGCTTGTTGTCCGCGTCAAAGTAACGAATCACTAATTTGGCTTTGCCCGCAGGATCTATATAATCACTGATCCAATGCAGGTTTACCGTACCTGCGCCCGATACATCTGGTGAGATCAACTGCGGTGAATAGGCCTCTTTTAATCCGTAAAAAAGAAGTTTCGGATTGCCTTTATAATCCATGCTACTCCAGGAAAACGAAGGCCAAACATCATTCAGCTGCCAATAGAGCGTGCCCATGCATCTGCCATTGGAGCGTCGTTGGGCTTCAATACCCATAATGATGCCTTCGGCTTGAACAGCTTGTGTCATGGTGGCGTACTCTGCTATGTTCGAAGTATTCACAGCAGGATACCATTTTTTCATGTAGGTATCCATTAGTTCAAAACCTCTACTGTGTTTTTGGTGTTGCAAGAAACCAGCACTGCCTGCTTGTACCTTTTCGCTTCCTTGAATTTCTTCTAACACAGGAGCGGAAGGATAGGCTTGCATACCAAATTCGCTCATGAAGCGAGGGATTTTTACTTTTAAAGCTTCGAAATTTTCCGCGTCGTGCCACAGTCCCCAATAGTGAGCATCGCCTTCTGTCATGCTGCGCTTATCGCCCCGTCCATATCTCGGAGAAGTGGATACATAAGGAATGTGCGCATATTTTTCTACAATAGGACGGAGGGTTTTTTCAAATACGTCTTGGTAGGCTTGCCAGATTTTTTCTTTTTGCTTGGGATCAAGGTTATACTGCCAACCCCAATTTAACCAAGCCTCTTCGTTCTCATTATTTCCGCACCACAGGGCCATGCAAGGGTGATTGTGCAAACGAATGGTTTGTTCGGTAGCTTCCGCATCGAGGTTAGCTAAAAAATCTTTGTTGCCCGGATACATGGAGCAGGCAAACATAAAGTCTTGCCATATCATGATTCCTTGTTCATCGCAGCTTTGATAAAAAGCCTCGTCTTCGTAAACGCCACCGCCCCAAACGCGAAGCATGTTGAAGTTTTGTTCGCGGCAACTGCGCAGCAATCTGGCGTAATCATCTGCGTTGGCTTGACCAGGGAAGTAGGTCATTGGAATAAAATTAGCGCCGCGCATGAATACGGGTATGCCATTCAACTTGAAGTAAAACGTTTCACCGATGGAGTCTTTTTCCGTCACCAACTCGATAGACCGAATGCCCGTTCGGGTGGTGAGTCGATCGTTTATCTGGTTGTCGATTTCAAGTTCAACGGAAAAGGTGTAGAGGTTAGGCTCGCCTAAACCATTGCACCACCAGAGTTTTGGCCATTCGATAGAGAAGCTAGCATCTATCTGTTGTTCACCTTTTTCCAGTTGAACAGGAAGAGAAAGAACAGCTTCTGTTTCTTTGCACGTAATACGCAAGTTGGCCGCTTGAGCGGTTTGACTATAAAGAGTGATGTGAGGTTTAACGGTTACGCTTTCTTTGCTGATGTTCTCAAATTCATACGCCACATTTTTGATCACCGAAGTTGAGTAAGCAATGAATTCGATGTTTTTTGAAATACCACAGGTAACCAGTTCGGGTCCCCAGTCCCAGCCATAATGAAACTGTGGTTTGCGGGTTACAGCGCGAAAATCATAACCTGGAAGTGGGTAAGGCAGCTCTTTGAGAAGTTTTTTACTTTCCAAAAGTGGAGATCGAAAAACAATACGAAGTATGTTTCCTTGTTCTTTGATAACCGACTTTACATTGACCTCCCAACTTCTGAAAGCGTTATTGGCGCTGAGGATTTCTTTATCGTTGAGAAAAACTTTCGCGTAAGTATCGAGTCCGTTGAAGCGAAGTAAAACAACTTCTCTGCTGAGCATATCAGCGGTAAAATCGAAAGGAGCACTTTGATAGATCCAATTCTTGTCAGCAACCCATTTGCAGTCTTTTTCACCGGTGCCTATGAACGGATCTTTGATCACTCCTTCACGCACGAGATCGAGATGCACGGCACCGGGAACTTGTGCGGTGCGCCAAATGGAAGAATCTTCTTGAACAAAGTTCCATTTTAAATTCAATGTCTTTTGAATTTTCATTTGTGCAATTGCGCTGAGGCCGAATAGGCAAAATAGGGGCAGGAGTAATGCCGAAATATGCTTTCGTAAGTTCATACCCTCAAAGATACACGGAAATTAACGCGTAATAGCAGCGTTAGCGGGAGGTCTTTTTCCTAAAACAAGAAAATAGAAAATGCCTTTGAAATAGCCCCATCCGTAGGAAAAGTGAAGAATTAAAAAGGCCTTGATCATGGTGAAAATGGTCGATGAAGAACGATTAGGAGCATAGGCCGAATAAAGAGCGAGAGAAAAATAGACCAACCAAATAAGGGCATATCCTAAGAGGAATAAGGGGTGAATAAAGGCTAGTAGGGGTCCGGAAGAAACAAAAAGCACAAAACAAAAGGGAACCAATTGCCGAAATGTAGTGATGGCTTTGTGTTTTTTATTGGCATACACTTTCCAAAAGCCATATTGCTCATATTGCTTGTAGAGCTTGCTCAGCGAAGCACGAACGTAGTACTTCGAAACAATGCCGAGGTCGAGGTAAATAAGAATGCCATTTTTCGTCAGGCGATAATTCATCTCATCATCTTGATTTCGGACAAGCTCTTCGTCAAAATAACCCACTTTTTCGAACACTTCTTTTTTGTAAGCTCCG
This sequence comes from Bacteroidota bacterium, assembly GCA_039798265.1. Taxonomy (GTDB): domain Bacteria; phylum Bacteroidota; class Bacteroidia; order Flavobacteriales_D; family Sanyastnellaceae; genus JBDKGH01. The sequence goes on from JBDKGH010000067.1 coordinate 50,266, forward strand.
AAGGCAACAGTGTCCACGTATCCCGATTTTTGACCAGTGCGGAAATAAGCGTTACCTACTCCAAACGAAGCCGTTTGCGCAAGGCCAATGGCTTGAGCCACTTCATCTGCAAATTCGCTTTCGATGATGCCACCCACACAGCCGGCATCAGGGTGCTCGTGCATGCAGCGATAGGTTTCCTCTACATACCGCGGTGTTAATTCGGCGTGAGCACCGAGTATCATCACTACCTCACCAGCAGCTGCTCGAATTCCTCTATTCAGTGCTATGGGAGTTATTTTATCTGGATTATCAATCAGTTTTACTTGAGAAAACTGCTGAGCCAATTCTTGCACAATACTGCGTGTGCGATCTGTGCTCATGCCATCTACCACCAGCACTTCCATTTCAAATGCGAACTGATCGCGCATTTGATTGATGCAAGAGCGAACACACTTTTCAATGTAATGTTCTTCGTTGTAACAGGGTATAACTACGGAGTAGATTCTCATTTTGGTTGGGCAGCTAGCGTTTCATAGAATCGAAGAAGTTTTTTTTCTTCTATACTCCAATTGTATTTTTCTTCAACTGCTTTACGTCCATTTTTCCCGAGTTGTTCGGCGCGAGCGGTGTCGTTGATCAATTGCTCAATTGCATCGCGCAATGCATCTTCATTGAATACATCCACGGATAATCCGCAATGGGCATCGTCAATGATGGATTTCCATAGCGGAATATTGGTGGCAATTACAGGGATACCTGCCGCCATGTATTCAAACATTTTTACCGGTAAAGCTTCCGAAAAACTTTTTACGGGACGAAGCGTTACTAGACCCACCATTGATTGATCCAACAACTTCCGCACACCTTTGCGATCAGCAAAGCCATGGTATTGCACTTGATGCCAGCCCGGTTGTTGACGCATTTCAGATTCTAACTCAGCAGGTGAAAAAGCACCGGCAAGATGTAAGATAAAGTTCGCGCCATTCATGGCATTTATTTTTTCTCGAATGCCTCGCACTTCCGTAATGCTTCCGATGTAGCAAGCTACTTTTTCTTTGGAAGAAAAAGGCACTGGTGCGGGCATATCCTCTAGGCTCGGATAGTTGCATACATCTATGCACTGGATGCCTATTTTTTCAAAACGATTTCGGATAATGGGAGTGGCGGCGACAACGCCAGCTAATTGCCGTGCGGCTTTGTTTTCTCGAGCTTCTGTAATTTGACTCACCCACTTTCTCATCCACAAAGGGATGTAGTGTTTGGTCATTACTTGTCGCGGAAGATCTTCATGGCTATCATAGATCACTATTTTTCCTTTTCTCGCGAGTTTTACGCCATAAGGAAGTAATTCTGGATCGTGAAAGTGGTAGATATCTGCATTGAGCTCCAGCGCTTTTTTATACACCGATTTGGAGGCAAAAAGCATTCTTTTGATGCGGCCTCCGCTAAATGGAACTCCAATGATGTTCACTCCATCTTTCGTTTCTTTTACGGCATTGGTGGCAATGAGCGAAACGCGGTATCCAGCACGAGCAAGTGAACGGCATTCTTTCACAAAAATGCGTGTATCACCCGAAGGATGTGCAGAGGTTAGATGAGCTACATGTAAAGGTTGATGCATGGTGGAGTGCAGTATCTCATTCCAAATTTAATCGGAAAAAGCGTAAGCTAGCTATTCCAAATTTCCCAAGCTCTTTCGGCTTGTAATTGTAGCATGGGTAGACCGTTCATGATTTGAGCGCCGTTGGCTTCGCCTTTGGTTAAAAAGGCTGATTTTGCTGGGTTATATACAAGGTCGTACAAAAAATGATCGGCACCGATGGCTGCATAAGGCAAAGGTGGAAATTCATCTACTTCGGGAAAAGTACCGAGTGGTGTGCAATTGATGATCAGTTTAAAATGCACCATGGCTTCGGCTGAAAGAGCATTCCATGGAATGTGATGATCATTTTTTGCATCACGTGTAACGAACCAACAGGGAATATTCCATTCGTTAAGTACATGAAAAATGGCCTTCGAGGCGCCTCCAGTGCCGAGGATAAGGGCGCGTTCAAATTTGTTTTCAATGAATGGACGAATACTCGATTTGAAACCGAAAGCATCGGTGTTGTATCCAATGAGCTGACCGTTTTTTACGGCAATGCAATTGACAGCGCCAATTTTTTGAGCGTCGTCGCTGAGCGAGTCGAGGAAGGGAATTACTTCTTCTTTGTAAGGAATCGTTACGCTTAGGCCATCGATTTTTTGATCGAGTACCCACTCTCTGAAAAGATCTAAGCTGGGTAGTTCAAAAAGATCAAACGAATGTCCTTTTAGGTTTTCGCGTTGAAACTTTTCTTCGAAGTATTTTTTCGAAAAAGAGTGTCCGAGTTTTTTGCCAATGAGTCCTAAGCGCACTGTTCTTATTTTGAGCTGAATTTGTGGCGCAGATAGGCAACTACCATAGGTAAAATGGATATGATAATAATGCCTACTACCACGGCTTCAAAGTGCTCCTTTACGAACGGATTTTTACCGAGAAAGAATCCAGCGAGCGACATACTACCTATCCACAGGATACCACCAGCCACGTCATAAGGAAGAAACTTTTTACGGTATTCCATTTTTCCTACACCTGCAACAAAGGGGGTGAAGGTGCGAACGATCGGAACGAAGCGGGCCATAATGATTGCCTTGGTTCCGTATTTTTCGAAGAAAACGTGGGTGCGATCGATGTATTCTTGTTTTACCAAATTGCGTTTACCCAATTTGATTTGAGTGGCTTTTGATCCAAAGAATCGGCCGATGGCATAGTTCAAATTATCGCCCAGAATGGCGGCTATGGAAAGAAGAAGAATGATCCATCCAATCTGCAAGGGTGCGTCTGGTTGATCTGCGCTGCGAGCGGCCAAAGCACCTGCAGCGAAAAGGAGTGAATCGCCGGGTAAAAAGGGCATGATGACTAATCCTGTTTCAACGAAGATGATCAAGAATAAAATAGCATAGATGGCAGTGCCATAATCAGACACCATTTGATCAAGATGATCGTTGATGTGCAGAATGAAGTCAAGAGCAGAGTGGATAATTTCCATACAAAGGTGAAGTCTATCAGATTATTTAAAGCATTCGAGAGAGGAGTCAATGTCTTGGCCGTATGCGGCGATACCTCCTTTTAGTGTGTACAGATTGTCGCGATTAAATTTTTGTTCAATCCAATACACTACGGCTTCGCTTCTGCGGCCACTTTGGCAATGAAAGATAACAGGGACATCTTCGCGAATACGTTCGAGGTTAGAAATGATCTGTTCCATAGGAATATGTTCGCCACCGATGGAGCAGTAGGCTACTTCGTGTTCTTCGCGAACATCAATTAATTGATAAGCTTTGCCTTCATTTTTCCAGGAGTGCAATTCGCTTGGGCTAATCTCTTTCATTCGGTTGATTTTGCGCGGTCAAATATCGTTCTTTCTCTTGAGATAATGGGAATAAAAAAGCCATTGGTTTAATCCAATGGCTTTCCAATATCGAGTGGGCTATGCATTAGCCTTTCATTTTTTCTACAATGTTTTCAGGAAGATAATCGAAGAACGTATCGCCGCGAAGTCCAATGCGCAAACATTCCAATGGAATTACTTCATTCTCGGCGATGTTGCCGAGGTTTACATTGGGGCCTAGGTGCTTGATGAAATAAACCTGTTGCGCTTTTTTCGGCGCTTCCCAAAGAATATCTTCAGCCTTTACTTTTTGAAGGATTTTATTGATGAGAACAACGTGAGCTTGACCATTTGGGCGGTAAATACCTACAGTTCCACTTTCGCGAGCTTCGGCAATTACTTTCCAGCTGCCTGCTTGAAGTTCAGCTTGCATCATCTTGATCCAACGAGCTGGGCTAATCAAGATGCCTTCTTCTTTAGATCCTACTTCTGAAAGTACGCGATAGTCTTTTGCAAAACGCGCAATCACTTCACACTTTTCATCGTGCGGAATAACCATACTACCGTCAGAAACCTCTACAGTGTCTAGGCCAAGGCTATCCACATATTTACGGTAGTCATTTTCTTGTCCGCGCACATAGAATGCTTCGAATAGGGTGCCACCAACGTAGACTTTCATGCCTGCGTTTTGGTAGAGTTTTACTTTGTCCTTTACGTTTTTCGCAAAGGCAGAGGTACCAAAACCAAGTTTTACGATGTCAACAAATTCACTAGCGGAGTCAATCATATCTTCAGCTTGACGAATAGAAAGACCTTTATCCATCACCATCGTTACCCCGCTTTCGCGGTTTCCTTTGGTGCGCTCAGGCATATGATTAAGAGAAAAATTCATGCGTTCTCAATTTAGTAGGTGGATAGCAAGAGGGCAAATATCGTAAAAAACCTTGTCAAATCAACTAAGTGTACAAAGTACAATTACTAACAAGATCACTTTTCGGGTAAAAGCATGTTTTTGTTCGGGCTTATTGTTGGGCTTTGCCTGTTATAAGGTCGATATAGGTAACGTTTTCTTTGATTTTGGGATAGTACTCCACTAGTTCATTGAGTTCATCTTTATCATTGATATACATACGTACGAGAAGCTCTTGAGCTTCCGCATGGAGACCGGCTTCGAGGAGGTAAGCGACCTTGCGGTACCCTAGGGCACTGCTTTGCGGTATTTTTTGCCAACCTTCATTGATGGCCTTCAAGGCGCCGAGCATATCATTTTTCAAAAAGAAAACATCTGCGTGATCGAGCCAAACATCTTCGTTATCGCTGAATCGAGTGATCAAGCTTTCGGTGATGGCTTCTGACTCGTCATATCGCTTCATCTTTTTGAGCATTTCTACTTGAAAGAGGAAGTAATCGGCGTTTTCAGGCTCGAGGTCAATTGCGCGTTCGATGTAAACGAGGCTTTCCGAAGTTTTACCTTGTAAGTCGAATACCACCCCAATACCCAAATAAGCATCTGCGTAACTTTCGTCTGTTTGCAGGCTTTTGCGGTAATAGAATAAAGCTTTATCGAGCTCATTCAGTTTTTCGAAGCATTCACCAATGTGACAGTACACGGGAGCTTGAGGAGGTTCTATAGAATACGATTCTTCGAGCACTTGAATGGCTTCGGCGAATCGCTCTAGTTTGAACAGAGCATGCGCTTTGTTGTAATAGGCAGGGGCAAATTCTGATTGCACTGCTATACAATAGTCGTAAGCATCGAGTGATTCTTCGAGTTGTTCGATTTTTTGGAAGGCATTTCCCAGATTATACCATGCGGCAAAATTGTAAGGAAACTGGTCGATAAAACTTTGATAGAACTCAATACTCTCCGCCAAGCGCTCCGTAGTTTCGAAACAATAGGCCAATTCATACAGCAATATTTCGTTGTCGGGCTTGAGTAAAAGTGCTTCTTTGAGGGTTTCAATCGCTTTATCGAAGCGCTCCATGTTTTCATACTCTAGAGCGATTTCCAAGTAAATCTCATCGGCATACTCGTCGCCACCTAGTTCCAATGCTTTTTTGAAAAGCTGAATGGCTTTCGGATGTTCGCGGAGCTGGCTATAAATAGAGGCCATGGTGAGCAGCACTTCTTCGTTTTTGGGCTCAAATTTTTCGAGGCTCTTCAAACGGTTCAAAGCACGGGTGAGATGTCCCATACCAGCGAGTATTTGTGCCTCGCGCAGCATGATGGTCGTATTTTCGGGGAAAAGCGTATAAGCGTATTCGATAACAGCCAACGCTTTGTAAAACTTGCTGTCTTCGCAATAGTAGTCGATGATTTCTTCGAATTGATCGACATCAAAATAGTACGACTGATTATTGGCAAGCATTTGCTCATAGCGATTCACCAAATCATCGGCGTAGTGCTTGTCGCGGTTATTGTCGTCTTGCATAGGCTATTTAGAACTTGTTAGGTTAGCGCATTCCGGCAATTGGAAAATGGGCTACACTCAAATATAACGAAAAAAAGCTGAATTCGGTATCTGAGATGTGCGGCTTTTTAACAAGAAATGTTCCTATGGTTGAAAAGTGGCAGTATTGTCAGTTGTAGGTGTATTTTTAGCCCCATGAAAAAATGGTGGCAGAAAAAATGGGTGAAGGCATTGGTCATAGTGTCAGTTTTGCTCATAGGCTTGTTTTTATTCAGAAATCCTATTCTTCGGGGATTGGGCGTTTATCTAGTAAGCGACAACCCATTGGAGAAAACCGATGCCATTTGTGTACTCGGGGGTAATAGTTTTGAGCGGGGACTGGAGGGCGCTGAAGTGTACAAGCAGTTCACGGGGACGCCGGTGATTGCTACCGGTGGAAATTTTCCGCTTCAAATACAAGCCTTTGATACGCTGATGACGGAGGCCCAGCTCACTCGCTTAGTACTCGAGAAGCATGGTGTTCCTGACTCTATGATTGTGACACTGAACGGTTCTACTAGCACCATGGAAGAGTCCGATGAAATTTTGGCCTATTGCAAGGAGCATCAATTGAAAAAAATCACACTCATCTCCAGCACATTTCATTTGAGAAGAATACGTTGGGTATTTGAAGAAAAATTCCAAGAGGCAGGAATCGAAGTGCGTCTCCATGGCGCAACGGACAAAGAGTTTGATGCCGAAAACTGGTGGAAAAATGAGCAAGGTCTGATCACTACCAATAACGAGTACATCAAATTGTTGTATTACATCATCAAATACTAGTGAAAAGATGACGTTGCAGATTATTCATCAAAGGTCATCCAAGATGCAAGGCAGTGTTCGAACGAGATGTGGGAAGAAGGGATATTGATTTTTTCTAAAGCGTGTTGAGCGTTTTCGAGTTGTGATCGGCTAATCTTATACCCATCATTCCATTGCGTGCGCTGCAGCCACGCGGATGCTTCTTCATGCGACATGTGAAACACATGACTCACCATATGGGCCGCATCAGGATTGGAAGAAAAGGAGATGCATCTTTCATTCATAATGTCGAGCATTTTTTTGATGCTCTCACCATTTTTAGCAAGCGATTCCTCGGTAGCTACTACCAAAAAACTAGACCACGGCGCGCTGAATTCGCCTACTTTTTTTACCAGTCCTTTTTCCACGAAAGGACGGGTCATGTATTTTTCCCAATAAAAGAGTTGAGTTTCTTCTTTCACCAACGAATCGATAGCACCATCGAGGGTATTGACAATTTTCAGTTGATCATTGCTCACCGGTATTCCCAATTGTTGTGCGTGAATCATCGCCATTAAATGCGATCCTGAACCCATGCGTGAAATAGCGTAGTTTCGGGGCGAAGAATCTTGAACCGAATGAACGTTCGGTGAAGCAGTGTGAATTCCCCAAATAAGCGGTGTATCGATGTAAACTTTTACCACTTTGGCGGTAAGTCCTTGCGCTACGGCACTGACATAACCTTCGGTGAGCAGAATGGCTAAATCAAGATCACCGGAGGCTAATGCCTTGGTCATGGCTCCTGTGCCGCCAGAAAAGTAGGTCCAGGCTACGTCAATTTTAGCTTGTCCAAAAGCATCTTTTTCTACAGCTATAGACCAAGGAAGATTGAAGTGCTCAGGCACTCCACCGATGTGCAAACGAGTGGGCATGGCATGGATTAATAAGTACCAGCTCTTTTGCGAAGCAGCCACTCTAAGCTGAGCAGGCCAATGAGCAGAACGAGCAACCACTTGAAGTTGATGAGGTCATCGAGTGATTTGTTTTCATAAGCGACAGAAACGATTTCTTTTTTCGCTTGGATGAATTCTGGTAGTTTGTTTAGTTCGTTAGGAGAAATCATTTCACCGCCATGATCTTGTGCTAACTGAAAGAGCAGACGGTGATCGGCAATGGTTTGTACAGCTTCCAACTGAAGTGGGCTCACGCTAAACTCACCTGTTTCTTTCAAGTTTTGTTGACCATTATTCGCTATGGCTACATAGCTGTAATTATCAACGGGCAGTTGGCCTGCATTGAGTTTGTATCGCGCGCCTTCTGGACTGAAGGTGTATTTGAATTCTTGATTACTGCTGTTTTTGAAGGTGATGCTAATTTCTTTTCCAGTTAGGGCTTCGTAGCTTTCGTTGTACAGTTCTCCTTCGAAAATAACGGACTCATTTTCCAAGAAGTTACGCGCACCTTTTACTCGGAAGAAACTTTTGTCTTCTTTGGAAGCGAGGTATTGCACTGTTTTTACGACGAGCTCGTTAAAGGCATCCGGTTTTTCATACATGCGGAATGCATTGAGTTTCCAGCGCCAGATGCCTTCTCCAGCGATCAATCCAATTTTGGTATCCACTACTTTGTGGAATGAAATCAACGGTTTGCTGGTGTTGATTTGACCTACTTGCTGTTGAATAAAAGGAGTAACTCCGGGATTCCATTGATAATCGCCAAAAGGAACAGCGAGTGGAGGCATGTTGCGCATCATGTTTTTCACCTCATCGCTGATGGAGAAAAGAGCGAAATTTTGCACTACTGCCCCGCCTGCATCCGTGTTGTTGTTGCGGTAATCATTGAGCGCATAGCCCGTTTTTAGATCATTAAAAGTTCTGAAATCGGTTTGTGATCCCCAAATAAAAAGAGCGGGAATATTTTTAGCGAGTGCTGATTGAATCACATCTTTTCCCACGCCACCAAGAGCTGGTAGTTGGTGAAAAATGATTAGGTTGTAATCGCCTATGTTTCCTTTGAAATCGTTGATTAGGGCTGTTTCTGCTGCATATCCCTCATTGCTTTCGATGGCTGACTGAAATGCGGCTAAGTCAGGATGTGGAGAGTTGGCTAAGCAAAGTACTTTTTGTCGACTGTCGAGTACATCGATAAAAAAGTCTTTGCGATTATTGATGGTAGTTACCTCGTTAGAAATGGTAGAAAGGGTAACAGAGTACTTCTGTAATCCGAGTTCGGCAGCATCAAGGGAAAGATCAATTGTTTTGAAAAAACGTTCACCAGAGAAGGTGATGTTTTCTGAAAAAAGAGTTGTTCCTTTTTTGGTTACTTTCAAGGTTGCCGACTCACCGTTGGCGCGGCGTCCTTCAACGCTGATGCGCACAGGGAATTTGTTTCCTAAATAAGCCAGTTGGTTAACGGAGACCTCTTCGATTAATAGATCGCGATGAACAGTTGTATCGCCTAATGCAATGGTGTAAATAGGAACGTTCAGTTGTTTGGCACCGTAGAGTGGGTTACTTCCTTTGTTGTACAAACCGTCAGAGGCGATAACCACTGCACCTATATTTCTTCCGCTGAATTTGGTGTAGACTTCGTCCATGAGCAGCGACATGTCAGTGAGCTTCTCGCTGAATTGAACGCTGTCTATTCCTTCTTTTACGTTTTCTCCAAAATGGAAAGTTCTAATCTCGTAGTCGTCGCCGAAAGCGTTGGTTATTTCTTTTAGCTTTTGTAAATATTCTGTTTTGTAGAAAGAAGAATCTTTGCAAAAGAGAAGAGACTGAGAGTTGTCTTGCGCAATGACGATGATGGGTTTTTCTACTGTTTTATTGATGCTTTTGATCAATGGTTTCAGTAGGAAAAAGGCCAGGAGGGTGACAGCAGTAAAACGGACAATACCGAGGATGGTGGCCAGCGTTTTTCCGTAATTGCGATTGAACGTATCGCGAAAATAAAGCGCGCCGGCGTAGATGAGCCCTACGAGAATGCAGAGGGCAAAGAACCAAGGAGAATAT
>JBDKGH010000068.1:0-7528 GCA_039798265.1 Bacteroidota bacterium
AACACTCTGGTACTACCAACATGTTATCTACTGCAGTACCACCAAATAGGTTAGTATTCAACGACTGTTGACACAACAAGCTAGCACCGCTAACTGCAGCTGTACCAGCACCGTTGATACCAGAAGAGTATGAATAAGCAGAGTTGAATGTACCGTTAACACCGGTCATTGAACCATAAACAAATTCAATATTGTTTGAACCTTCATACAACTTCACTTGGAAGTTCATGTTAGGACCAGGAATGTTGTAACGTTCCATACCCGCCCATTCTATTGTCAACACTTGGCTTCCAGGAGTACCTTCGAGCTTGTATGACATGTAGTTACGGTTAGCATACACCTGACCAGGAACACACAAGTCGTCCCATAGTGGTGCAATCACGTTGTTACGTGTAGTTGTGTTCGTACCAATCGTGTTGGTGAAGTTACCTGTACCAGTCAACGCAGTTCCCAATGAAATGAAACCATTCATGTTTGCTGCGAATTGAGTATAGTTAGTACCAAAATAATTGAATGTGAAACCAATGTTCTGAATGGTTGAAGTATTATCGTCACCATCAGTGGCTGTATTTGCGATCCAACCAGTATAGTTCGTACCTGTACCAAAAATTTGGTTGAAAGTAATACCAGTTGTACGTGTTACAGAGTAAGCTGGAGAACATGTACCACCCACCGTACCTGTCAACAATACTGAGTTAGAGTATGAAGGAGAACCAGGAGTGTTAGAACAAGTCGTACGCAAACGGTAGTAGCGGCCAGTGGTAGTGAAAGCTGCAGTAGAATAAGTTACCGTAGTTGCACCTGTACCCGTAGTCACGTTTGACCATGGATCAGTTCCACCATTGTCATCTGACTCTTCCCATTGGTAGGTGAAGCCAGCACCTGTAGAAGCACCAGTAACTGTGAAGCTACTTGTAGCACCATTCAAACAAGGAGTAGCGTTACTAACCGAAGCAACAGGAGTGTTCGGTGCACCCGCACAAGCTGCTTGGAAGTTAAACGACGTGTAAGTAGAGAAAGTAGTACCAGCGGTACATTCTGCTCTTACATACAACGTGTAGTTAGTCAACGAAGTCAAACCAGAAGCGGTAAAGCTTGTAGTAGATGAGTTACCTGAGGTGATTACACCAACACCTTGAGCGTTACCTTGAGGAACTACTTCCCAGTTGTATTGGAAAGGAGCACCACATGGGTTTGCGTTCAAGCTGAATGACACTGATGTTCCAGTGTTAGCCGTTACTGCCAAACCTGAAGGAGCAGCACATGGAGGAAATGCAGTAGCGTTTGGTGTCCAAGTTAAAGTAGCACCTGAAGTAGGTATTTGACCTGTAGCCACGCGACAATTACTGCTGTTAGCCGTTCCAGCTGCAGTAGGTGACCATGTATTGGTACCAACAGTTGTATTCACTAAACGATTCAATACATTAGTAGCAAAAACGTTTGAGTTACCGCGAATACCCACTTGAGCAGCAGTAACTGCTGTACCTGAAGCATATGTTCCGTAAACAATTTGAACAGTACCGGTACAAAGATTCAAACGGATTTGGGTATTAAACGTATCCCCCGTACCGCCTGTGAAACGCTTTAAGTTTTGCCATTGGAAAACGATTTCGTTTCCAACTTGTTGCCAACGAATCTCAGAGGTTGCATCAATACCATTGGTATCAAATGCCAAACCAGCGATCAAGAATCGGCCTGTATTGGCAGTACTCAATGGAGTATAACCAGTTACAGCAGCAGCACCACCTAAAGCAAGGTAAGTGTTAGAGTTAACATAAACTGTGGTAAATACCGTTCCGTCATACACGAATGCAGATGGAAGCGTTACCGTAAAAGTTCCGTCATCGATACCCGTACCTGACGCAAGCACCGTACCTCCGGTGATTGGTGTGTACGTTCCCGATGTCTGTGCAAAAGCGTAGTTGCCGACAACTAACGCATTCGCACGCACAGCAAACAACATTGCCAACAAAGGCAATAACCCCAGTTTCAGCCATGTCGTTCGGCTGAATGAGTAGTTTTTGTTCATGAGAAATTGGTTTTTGATAAATACTGATGTTAAGGTTATGCGACTAAAAGGGTTGGTTAAGTGACCCAAAAAGTTAAGCATACGCAATGTTATGACGAAAATTCTTTCGTTGGTGGCCTAATTGAGAAAAAAAACTTGCCGTACAAGACAATAAGACTGCTTTTTTGAGTTCCATCGCCCCTAACAAGCCTTATCATTACTGATTTCCAGCGAGGTAAAGAATTAACAATTTCATTCCTTGTTGATAATTCCAGCGTAAAAAAGGTTTAGGAATCCCATAAATAGGGTTCTTTTTTTTCCCAAAACACTTGAAATGCACAAAAAAAAGGGCTACCCCATCGAGTAGCCCTTCCTTCGTATTGTGAACTTCTTATTGGTTGCGATTGACGCAATTGAGGTCCTCAAATGCTTGTTTCAAACGAGAAACAAAGGTCTTCTCCCCTTCTCTCATCCATACACGGGGATCATAATACTTTTTGTTCGGCTTGTCCTCTCCTTCTGGATTGCCTATTTGACCTTGCAAATAAGCCGACTTGCTAGACATATAGTCGCGTATACCTGTTAAGAATGCGTACTGCATATCGGTGTCAATGTTCATCTTGATAGCGCCGTAGCTGATGGCTTCGCGTATTTCTTCCTGTGTACTTCCGCTACCTCCGTGGAATACGAAATGTACTGGCTTACCCGATAAACCAAATTTATTGGCTACAAAGTCTTGAGAGTTTTTCAAAATCTTTGGTTCAAGCTTCACATTGCCGGGTTTATATACACCGTGCACATTACCGAATGCCGCAGCAATCGTGAAACGATGCGAAACCGCCTTCAACTGTTCGTAAGCATAAGCCACCTCGTCAGGTTGGGTATATAGCTTGGAACTGTCCACTCCTGAATTATCCACGCCATCTTCTTCTCCGCCGGTTACGCCTAATTCTATTTCTAGGGTCATGCCCATTTTATCCATGCGTTTGAAGTACTCTACGCATATTTCCATATTCTCGTGCAATGGCTCTTCACTCAAATCGAGCATATGACTACTGAAAAGAGATTTGCCTGTGCGCTCGAAATGTTTTTCTCCTGCTGAAAGCATTCCATCCATCCAAGGAAGTAAGTTTTTCGCGCAGTGGTCTGTATGTATAATCACGGGAACGTTGTACGCTTCTGCCACAGCATGAATGTGCTGCGCTCCACTCACTGACCCAAGTATAGACGCTTCTTGATTGCTGTTGGATAAGCCTTTTCCAGCATAAAAAGCACCACCGCCATTACTGAACTGAACGATTACAGGCGAATTCATTTCCCTCGCGGTTTCCAATACAGCGTTCACGCTATTGGTCCCGATCACGTTCACAGCGGGCAACGCATAACCGCGCTCCACTGCATCGTTAAATACTTCTGTTACTTCATTACCCGTAAGTACTCCTGGACGAAATTTCATGGTGATATTTTAGTTGGTTGCCGTAAAATAAGATTTCATTGCATTCACAATGGCTTCTTCTGAAGTTACATTGGTATGCCAAAATGGGCCCGCGTTGTGTTTGTAGAAAACAACACCTTGTGCCTCTACACGTTCTGTTTTATCGAACAGCAACATACGTGTTTGTGAAACATCGATCGAAACTGTTTTTTTGTCCGTGATGTACATGGGTATGCCAATGGTTGAATTTTCCATCATTTTGTTGGCCAAATCGACAAAGGCTTTATCGGCTTCTTGCGTCGCTTTGTCTTTGCCTTTTAACTCCGCTGCAGAAAGGTGATAAAACACAATGGCTTCACCTTTTACTTGGGTATGATTTTTTTCTTCTTCTACTGAAGGAGCATAGGCTGCCGAATCCTTTACTACTGGAACTTCTGGCTTTGTTTCTTCTTTGGGCTGATCTCCACAACTTGAGAAAGCGGTAGCGACTATAATTGAGGCGAACCAAATGGTCTTTTTCATGACAAATACTTTTTTTAGAAGCGCAAGGATACGGAAAAAGCAGGGCATTTTCAAAATATTCACCCGCGCTCAATGCGTCCATCCATCACTCTGAACCACAATGGTGGACACAAGGATAAAAGCATCATGGCTGGATATCCTGCTGGAAGCTGCGGTGCTTCATCATGACTGGCTAAAATGGGATAAGGCTTCGCGGCATCAAAATGGTGGTCGCTGTGGCGAGTCAATTCAAACAAGACCAAACGACCAATCATAAAATCACTATTCCACGAGTGCCACACTTCCACTTCTTCATAGCGGAATTGATTGACCTTTTTTCTACCCAACCCATAGTGTTCGATGTAATTGACTGTTTCCAACAAAAGAATACCTATGAAGGCTGCCGAAACAAAGGCCAAGGCTTTTTCCCAACCAAAGAAAAAAGCAACACCCACTATAAAACCGACTTGTATGCTTTGGTAAACGAACATTTCATTGGTCAACGACCATACGCGAAGTCCTTTGCGCTTGCGTTCTTTGGCCACGATTTCCCAAGAGGACATCCAGGTGCCCACAATTGTTTTTATCCAAAAACGATAAAGTCCCATTCCCTTCGGTGCGCTGGAAGGATCGTCTGGCGTGCCTACATGTTTGTGATGCCCACGGTTGTGTTCGATGAAAAAATGCATGTAAAGCGAACTCAGCAGAAGCAATCGAGCAGCGAACTGATGAAGACGCTGAGGACGATGTCCTAACTCATGCGCGACGTTGATTCCAATCACGCCGCATAAAACCCCCATCGAAGCAATATGCCCCCAATCGCTCGATGTTTCAATGCTCGCATTTTTGATAAAAACAAAGAGACAAATGAATTGAACGGGAACAGTAATGAAAAGAAAAAAATCGAACCACTTATTGGAGCGTACTTCTTCCACTTCTTCATCTGTGAGGTTGTGTTTTTTTTCACCCACTAACCAATCCAAAACAGGAATGATACCAAAGGCAAACAAAACGCCTGACCAAGCCCAAACGCCTTCATTCATCAAGGCGAAATACACAACAACGGGCAATGATAAAACAGTTAAGTACTTCAATGCTCGCATGGTATTTTCTATTTATTGATTTCTTCGATTTTTTTCAAAATCTCTTCATCGCTTAAGCCCACCCATTGAAGGGCATCTTTCGCTTGCTGCGCATAAGGACTGTTCGGATACAACTCGATTACTTTGTTGTAATACTTGATCGCTTTTTCATCATCATGCAATTGAGAATCGTATAAAAAACCGATTAAATAGACGGCCTTATCGCGGTCTTTTGCATTGGGGTAGCCTTCGTGATAATTAGAAAGCAATTCGATCGACTTTTGGAATTTTCCTAAACCAGCAGCCACATTAGCAGCTTCGTAGGTATATCGGGGCGATAAAGAATCGTTGTGATAAGCGTTGATATAATCCACGTAATGCGCTAATAGATCCGTTGCCACTGTTCGCGGCAAACTATCCTTTGAAGAAGCCATCTCTTCTTCTAAGTCAGCGATTTCTTTTTTCCATGTTTCCTTTTGTTCTTCGCGACTGATTTCTGCGGGTGTTCTTTTATCCTCATTGCCACAAGCCACGAGCACAAAAGAAAATGCAAATGCGAGTATATACGATTGAGCTAACTTCATATTACTTTGGAAATTTCATGCGGTAAGCGACGTCAGTTTTTCCTTTGGAAATATCGGTCAGTTTTCCACGAATCAAGGTCTTGCGGAATGCATTAATTTTTTCGATGAATAGAGTGCCCTCGATGTGATCATACTCATGTTGAACCACACGAGCGGCGAAACCATCTAACTCCTCTTCGTACAAATCCCAATTTTCATCATAGTATTCGATGCGCACAATCGGTTTGCGGAATACCTCTTCGCGTATGTTCGGAATAGAAAGACATCCTTCTTCAAAGCCCCACTCCTCTCCTTCTTCTTCGAAAATAATGGGATTGATAAAAACGCGTTTAAATCCTTCACAATTCGGGTCGCCATCTTCACCTTCGGCAAAGGGAGTGGCATCGATGACAAATAAACGGATGGATTTTCCAATTTGAGGAGCTGCCAATCCAACACCATGTGCATTGTACATGGTTTCAAACATATCGGCTATCAGCTTATCCAATTCAGGATACTCTTGATCAATTTCTTTTGCTTTGCGTTTCAATACGGGATCGCCGTATGCTATTATCGGGAGAATCATAGCACAAAAGTAGCCAATTCCCTCTTTAACGACATAGTGTTTGACTATTTATAACATCAGCGCTCCTTTCTGTTTTCAACAGATAACAACCTGAGGGTTCTTGACTCAAATTGATTTGATCTCTCATGGCCCAATCGAGCACCATACGACCATCCATCGCATAAACCGCACAAAACACAGTGCCATTTGGATAATGCCATTCTAATTGACCAGCAAGAACCCATCTATCGAAATCGAATTCTTCGATTCCAATAGGCAAGTCCACTACAATCGTTTGCTCGCACGCACAACCATTGGCATCTATAACCACTAGCTGATTGCTGCCCGCTTGAGTGACGCCAATCTGCTGCCCTTCGATAGCCGTGCCATTCCAATAAAACTGATAAGGCGTAACACCTCCCTCGGCGTTCATGAACACCGTGGCATTGTCTTGAATGGCCGAGCACTGCAACTCTTCAGGAGCCGATAAAACTGCCACGCTATCCAATAAGCATCCGTGAATAGACTCACCCAACAACTGATAGCTGCCCGCTGAGATATCAGAAATCGACGATTGACCATTGAGTTCCCATGCTAATACATCCCATTGATCACTTTCCGTGGATTGAATAACGAGCTGGCCATCGGAAGAGTTGGAGCATAATGGCATCTGTGAAAGAACTTCAAACGCAGGGATATCGTGAACAATTACCGCCAAAGAATTGGTGGGGACTAAACTATTTTCATTGAAAAAATATCCCTCCACTTCTCCGCTTTGTTCAGGATAGTAAGCACTAGAAGGATTCGTATTTTCTCCCCAATAAAAATCTATTGAATCGGGCAAGGGAGAAAAAATAGAATCTCCCACACACAACTCCACGCTATCGACAGGCCAATGATAAAGCGACCCATTTCCTTCTGTCCAATCGTGTGTTTGATTCGATCTTACATTCCACCGCTTTTCTTTTATTCCACTTGGCCAAAAAACGACCATGCTATCCACTTGATCACTATCACCCAAAGCGAATAAAAGGTGATTGGAGTGTTGGGATAAATAATCTTGTCCGCATAGGAGCCATTTGGTGTAGGCTTCACCCGCCTGGTAGATAACAGCGCGTGCTCCGATGGCATCTCTGTTTGAAAGTGTTCCTGTTAAATGAACGGCAAGCCAATGGCCCGTAGTGTGGGGATTGATCAAACACTCGTTTGTGGTATTTGCACTATGGCTCAAAACCAAGTCTGCAAATCCATCTCGATTAAAATCACCCTTGCCTGCGCTGAACGTTTTTTTCACTTCATCACCCAACCATTCGGATGCGTTATCGACAAAACCATTTTCATCTTGCCTTAAAAAAGCATCGTTGGTTTCGATGG
>JBDKGH010000069.1:0-17487 GCA_039798265.1 Bacteroidota bacterium
CAGCTTTATCGTAAGCACCTTCATTTAAGTAGATGTTTACTTCGCTGCGCAATAGATTCGAATCCTTTGGATACTTAGCACGAGCATCAGAAAGCACTTTGAGGGCCTCGTCGCGCTTACCAGCTTTGAGGTAAATCTCTGAACTATAGTTGTATACATCAGGAACTTTGTATCCCAATTCGCCGCATTTTTTATAAGCAGCTAACGATTTTTCGATGTTGCCACACTTATCATAGCAGAATCCTGCATTAAAAATGAAGGCACTATCAATGATATTGAACTTGTTACTGATATCCGAAGCCAAGATAAACTCATCTGCCGCTGCGCAGTAATTATCTGAATTATAGTGTACTTCTGCTTGGCTAATCAATAGACCTTGTGCAGAACCCAAACCTTGACGGTATTCATTGGCATAGTCACCTTTAGGATCTAACTCCATCCCTTTCATGTAAGATTCGGTTGAAGTATAGATGGCTTTCGGATATTTAGCCGAAAGGGTCGCATCTTTAGCAATATTGAAGTAAATATCGCCGCGATAACGCCAATATTTCTCTTTGCTAGTTACTTTAGGGTCTGAAGCGGCCTCTTCGATATACGTCATCGCCTCTTCATATTTCCCGTCTTTATTCGCATTGAATGCGCTGGTCAATTTTGCTGGTTGAGCAAAAGCACTTCCGGCAACCATAAGACAGAAAAGCAAAATTCCTGATTTTTTCATAGGGGTTGAATGGTTTGAAAAATAGCTGGTCAAAATTAATTGATTTTGTGGCTCGGAGATTTCAACTTCTTTGCCAAATATTACCTGTCAACGAAAAAAAAAGCCCTTTGATCCATCAAATCGAGTTGGAAGCTCTCGAAATGATTTCAAAAAGGGCTGTTTTTCAGTTATTTCAAATCAAAAAGAAGGTTTACTCCTCTCCGCTTGTTTCTTCTGGTTCATCCGTCGCATTATCCGCTTGGATATCCGGATCTGGAGTCAAATCGATGGCTTCATCGCGTTCAATTTCCTCATCCTCATCTTTCAATACGGCCGTAACGGCTGCAATTTCATCATTTCCGCGGAGATTGATCAAACGAACACCTTGTGTAGCACGGCCCATTACGCGAAGATCTTCCACGCGTAAACGAATAGTAATACCCGACTTATTGATAATCATAAAGTCGAAATTATCATCTACACCCAAAATGGCGATCAAGTCACCGGTTTTTTCGGTAATGTTTATGGTTTTCACACCTTTACCACCGCGATTCGTAATGCGGTAGTCTTCAAGAGCTGAACGTTTTCCATATCCTTTTTCAGAAACCACCAGGATATCTTGGTCAGGACGATCAACGCAAACCATGCCGATTACTTCATCTTTTCCGCTACCCAAGGTTACGGCTTTCACCCCTTGAGCTGTTCTACCCACCGCTCTCACTGTATTCTCTGGGAATCGAATGGCTTTTCCTTCACGAGTAGCAATGAGAATCTCACAGTTACCGTTGGTCAATTTCGCTTCGAGCAGTTCATCACCATCAACAATTGTGATCGCGTTAATACCCGTAGAACGAGGACGGCTATATGCTTCTAGAGAGGTTTTCTTGATCAAACCTTGCTTAGTGCAAAGGATCACGAAGTTCTCTTTCACATACTCTTCGTTCATTAAGTCCTTGGTAGTGAAGTAAGCAAGTACTTTGTCATCTTGCTCGATATTGATCAAATTCTGAATGGCTCGACCTTTTGAGGTCTTTGCTCCTTCTGGAATTTCGAATACACGCATCCAGAAACAACGGCCTTTCTTGGTGAAGATGAGCAACCAATCGTGGTTGGTAGCTGTGAAAATGTGCTCTACAAAGTCTTCTTGACGCGCTGAAGTTCCTTTTGCACCTACACCACCGCGTGCTTGCGCACGGTATTCTGTAATGCTGGTACGTTTGATATATCCAGCATGCGTAATGGTAATAACAACATGATCATCTGGAATCATATCCTCGATGCTCAAGTCAGCAGAAGAGAACTCAATTACCGAGCGGCGATTATCGCCAAACTTCTCGATCATCAAGTTTAACTCATCTTTGATGATGCCCATACGAAGACCTTCGTCGGCCAAAATGGCGCGAAGTTTCTTGATGAGTTCCATCAATTCATCGTACTCTGCACGAATCTTATCACGCTCAAGACCAGTCAAACGCTGGAGACGCATATCGAGGATCGCTCTTGACTGTATGTCAGAAAGACCGAATTTGGTTATCAACCCTTCACGAGCTTCTTCTGGCGTTTGTGAACCTCTAATTAAAGCAATAACCTCATCGAGGTGATCCAAGGCAATGAGCAAACCTTCTAAAATGTGGGCACGCTCCTCTGCTTTTTTCAACTCATATTTGGTACGACGAGTCACCACTTCGTGGCGGTGTTCCACGTAATGATGAATGATCGATTTCAAACTCAAAACCTCAGGACGACCATGCACTAACGCAATGTTATTAACTGAGAATGAGGTTTGTAAACCCGTGTACTTATACAAATTATTCAACACCACATTTGGAATGGCGTCACGTTTTAATTCATAAACTACACGCACTCCATTACGGTCTGACTCATCACGGATTTCAGAGATACCCTCGATTTTAGCTTCTTGAACTAATTCCCAGGTACGCTTCACCATATCCGCCTTATTCACTTGATAAGGGATCTGATCTACGATAATGCACTCGCGATTATCTACTTCTTCGATACGAGCTCGTCCGCGAATAACAACGCGACCTCTCCCCGTTTCATAAGCCGATTTAACCCCTTCGATACCATGAATCACCCCTCCCGTTGGGAAGTCAGGAGCCTTAACGTAACGCATTAACTCCTCAGTGGTAATATCCTTATTATCAATATAAGCGATAATACCCTCGCATACTTCACGAAGGTTGTGAGGAGGCATATTGGTAGCCATACCCACAGCGATACCACTTACCCCATTAAGAAGCAAGTTCGGCACTTTAGCGGGGAGAACTTTTGGTTCTTCCAACGAGTCGTCAAAGTTGGGTTGGAAATCTACCGTTTCTTTATCGAGGTCTTCCAGGAGCTCCTCTGCGATTTTGCGCAAGCGGGCTTCCGTGTAACGCATGGCCGCGGCATTATCGCCGTCCATACTACCGAAGTTACCTTGACCATCCACTAATGGATAACGTAAAGTCCAGTCTTGGGCCATACGAACCATTGTTTCATAAACAGAACTATCGCCATGCGGGTGATACTTACCGAGTACTTCACCAACCACACGAGCTGATTTTTTATGTGGACGATTTGAAAGAACGCCCAATTCGAGCATTCCATAAAGTACCCTACGGTGTACTGGTTTTAGACCATCTCTTACATCGGGGAGCGCGCGGCTCACAATTACGGACATCGAGTAATCGATGTACGCAGACTTCATTTCATCCTCGATGTTAATCCGTAGGATTTTTTCTCCTTCTGCCATTTGTTCAGGTTTTAAAAAACGCGCACGGTCTTTGGGACGAGTGCGGCCCGCGAAGGTACTTAACAACAGGCATGTTTAGACGGTTTTACCCATGGTAATTTTTATTCACAATCCCCACAAAATATTGTGAATAATTAAACATTATTAGATGGCTGATCGAGAGTCCTGCAGATACATTTGATACGTAAACAAAATAGTCTAGGAAACTGGACGAACTAACTGGTAAAGGAAGGTGTTTTATGAGTATGGAAGCTAAGTTTTCTCCTCAGGTGAAAGATGTGATCACCTATAGTCGCGAAGAGGCTCTTCGCTTGGGACACAGCTATATAGGTGTTGAACACCTCTTACTGGGTCTGCTCCGAGAATCGGAGTGTTTGGCGGTAAAAGTGCTAAACAATCTTGACGTTGATTTGGCACGTTTACGTAAAGTAGTAGAAGGTTCTATCCGTTCTACTACCACACAATCTACCACAAAACCTGCTACTGGCGGCGTAATACCGTTGGTAAAACAAGCAGAGCGCATTTTAAAAATAACCTATTTGGAGGCAAAAATTTTCAAAGCCACTTTGGTGGGTACTGAACATTTATTGCTTTCAATACTTAAAGACGAAGACAACGTGGCTACACGCGCACTAAAGAGTTTCAACGTAGACTATGAAAGCGTTCGTGAGGAATTAGATGGATTCATGGGTACTGCCAATGAAAAAGATCTGCCTCGCAACGAAATGCCTGGTAATGCTGATGAAGATGATGATGACCGTTCCTTTGGAGGAAGCGGCTCAGGATCTGGTGCTGCTAAAAAACCAGGTGAAAGCAAGAGTAAAACTCCAGTTCTCGATAACTTCGGACGCGACCTTACAAAGTTTGCTGAAGAAGGTAAGCTTGATCCTATCGTAGGTAGAGAGGCAGAAATTGAGCGTGTTTCTCAAATTCTTGCTCGTCGTAAAAAGAACAATCCTATTTTGATCGGTGAACCTGGTGTAGGTAAATCAGCAATTGCTGAAGGTTTGGCTCTTCGCATCATTCAGAAAAAAGTATCTCGTGTTCTTTTTGGAAAACGAATTGTTACGCTTGATATCGCTTCATTGGTAGCGGGTACTAAATACCGCGGTCAATTTGAAGAGCGTATGAAAGCGGTGATGAATGAATTGGAAAAATCACCGGATGTGATCCTCTTCATTGATGAGATACATACTATTGTAGGCGCAGGTGGTGCTAGCGGATCTTTGGATGCGAGCAACATGTTTAAGCCAGCTCTTGCCCGCGGTGAAATTCAATGCATCGGCGCTACTACTCTCGATGAGTACCGTCAATACATTGAAAAAGATGGCGCTCTTGAGCGTCGCTTCCAAAAAGTAATTGTTGACCCTACAACAATCGATGAGACAATTCAAATTTTACACAATATCAAAGACAAGTACGAAGAACACCACAGTGTTACTTATACTCCTGAAGCTATTGAAGCTTGTGTGAAATTAACTGCTCGTTATATTACAGATCGCCACTTACCAGATAAAGCCATTGATGCTTTGGATGAAGTAGGTTCTCGCGTTCACTTAAATAATATCAATGTTCCTAAAGAGATCATTGATATTGAAAAGAGTATTGAAGAAGTAAAAGAAGAGAAAAACCGCGTGGTACGTAGTCAGAAATACGAGGAAGCGGCTAAGCTCAGAGATAAAGAACGTCAGCTACAAGAGAAACTAGAAGCGGCTAAGAAAAAATGGGAAGAAGAAACGCGCAGCCATCGTGTTACGGTTTCGGAAGCCAATGTTGAAGAAGTTGTTTCTCAGATGACGGGTATCCCAATGCAACGTGTTGCTGAAAAAGAAAGCGGACGTTTGGCAAAAATGGATCAAGAACTAGAAGGAAAAGTGATTGGCCAAGATGCTGCTATTAAAAAAGTAGTAAAAGCCATTAAGCGTAATCGTGCTGGTTTAAAAGATCCAAATCGTCCAATTGGTTCCTTCATTTTCCTCGGCCCTACGGGTGTTGGTAAAACACAATTAGCGAAAGAATTGGCGAAGTATATGTTTGACTCAGAAGAAGCGTTGATTCGCATTGACATGAGTGAGTACATGGAAAAATTCGCTGTTTCTCGTTTGATTGGAGCGCCTCCCGGTTACATCGGATATGAAGAAGGCGGACAATTGACTGAAAAAGTACGTCGTCGTCCATACTCTATCGTTCTTCTCGATGAGATTGAAAAAGCTCACCCAGATGTATTCAACTTGTTGTTACAAGCCTTGGATGATGGACAAATGACCGATTCTTTGGGTCGTAAAATTGACTTTAAGAATACAGTGATCATTATGACCTCCAACATTGGCGCCCGTCAGTTGCAAGACTTCGGAACAGGTGTAGGATTCGGTACACAAGCTAAGGCCTCACAGGAAGAACAAGATCGTAAGAGTGTAATTGAAGGAGCATTACGTAAAGCTTTCGCTCCTGAATTCCTCAACCGTATTGATGATCTTATTGTATTCAATGCCTTGAAGAAAGAAGACATTTTCGAAATCATCGATATCGAATTGGCTAAACTCTTCCACCGTATTACAGACTTAGGGTACAATATCAAGTTGACTGATTCTGCAAAAGACATCATCGCCGAGCGCGGATATGACGAGAAGTTTGGTGCGCGTCCATTGAAACGCAGCATCCAAAAATATCTTGAAGATCCATTGGCTGAAGAAATCATCGGAGGAAATGTTCGTCCTGGAGACACCATTATGGTGGACTACAACAAGGAAGAAGATCGTATTACGATGAAAGCAGAAAAAGGAAAAACTTCGAAAAAAGAAGAAAAGAAAACAGACGGTGGCACGCCTCCAACTGAAGAGTCATAAAAGAAAGAACTAAGGCCTGTTCTTCTTATCCTTAGTTGAATAAACTAAAAAGTCCCCTCGAAAGGGGACTTTTTTTATTGACCATATCTGATGTAAGTCATTCATTGATTTGGGATAAAAAAATACTTTCGTTTAAACACCTTAACGCATGACCACCCCAAACAAGGGCTTTGCCCATTACTTGAATTTAGCACAATACCTTAAAAAATATGGTCATAACGAGGAGTCGATCAGGTCTAAGTTAATTGAACAAGGTGCAGATGATCAAACCATCGAGGTGCTATTTAGTCAATTAGAAAAGCAACGTCATGGCCATCGACGGGTCAAAGGTGTCAATCTTGTATTTCTTGGTGGTGCAATTTTGGTCATCGGATTTTTGTTGACTTATTTTTTTTACGATTCGGGTGAAACCATGCACTACATCATGTATTCCTTCACCACATTAGGCATCTTAATATTAGGATGGGGTATCGTTTTGATTTTTTATTGACGAATAGGCTGTCTACATTTCCAAAAGAATTGTGATGCAAATGCCCATAAATTCCTTTCCTTTGTTAGGTATAGATACCTTTTTAACCGATTCATGGATATTCAGAAAGAAAAGCTAGCCATTATAGAATGGGTAGTCAAACAAGAAAAGAGCAGTGCGCTCTCTCCTATTTTGGCTTTAATTCAAAAGAATGACAACCAAATACTAGATGACAACAAACTTGTTGGATATCGAAAGCCAGGGCGTCGCATCACGAAAAAGGAACTGATCGAGAGTATCAAGTCTTCGCTAGAGGATTTGGCGAAAGGCGATGTTCACGCTCTCGATCAAGTTGAAGCAGAATCTGATCAATGGTAAACCTCCTCAATAATATGACCTTCACTCTACTCAAAAAGAAACTCTTTACAACCAGTGTTATCCTCTTTGCCTCAAGTGCATTGATGGCACAAACGCCCTGCGAAAATGGATTTGCTGGCATTTACCCATGTGAAAACATGGACTTACTTGCTCACATGACTAATGCTGAAATTGGTGGTGGAGATAATACCAATGATATCTGGGGATGGGTTAGTCCTGTGACCAATAAAGAATATGCGATTGTCGGTTGTTCGAATGGAACAGCTTTCGTTGACATCTCCAACCCCACTGCGCCGGTATATCTAGGTCTTTTACCTGCACATACCACTAACAGCCTTTGGCGCGACATGGAAACCTTCAAAGACTACGTATTCGTAGGTTCAGAAGCTGGTGGACACGGACTTCAAGTGATGAATTTATTGCAATTGGATAATGTAGTCAATGCTCCTGTTACTTTTCAAGAGGATGCTCATTATGGACAATTTGGAAACTCGCACACCATCAATATAGATCCAGTAAGTGGTTTATTGGTCGTAATGGGTTCTAATACTTTTAGCGGTGGATTGCACATAATTGATATCAATGATCCCTTAAACCCCGTTCTCGCTGGCGGATTCGCTGAAGATGGATATACCCATGATGGATATGTAATGACCTATAACGGTCCAGACGCCGACTATCAAGGGCATATCATTGTGGTGGCTTGTAATGCAGATGCCGTTACATTGGTTGACATCACCAATCCATTGGATTGCCAACTAATCGATACCTATACTTATCCTCAAACGGGTTACGTTCACCAAGGTTGGTTCTCTAAGGATCACCGCTACTTTATGTTGGACGATGAATTGGATGAAATGGATTTCGCCATTGGAACTCGAACACATATTTTCGATTTCAATGATTTGGATAATATGGTTTATATGGGCTTTCATCAATCGAATAATACCTCGATTGACCATAACTTATATGTACTCGATCAATTTGTTTACGAGAGTAATTATCGCAGTGGTGTTCGTGTATTCGATGCCATTCGCGTGAGCGATGGAGAGTTGTATCCGATTGGACATTTTGATTTAGTGCCAGCGAATGATTTACCACAGTTCAGTGGCACGTGGAGTAACTACCCCTTTTTACCGAGTGGAGTAAATATTGCCACGAGCATGTACGATGGCTTCTTCATCACTCGTCCAACGATGGTAAACATTAGTCAAAAAGAATTTACCGTATGCGGATTAAATGAGGTGACCTTTACCGTAGACATTAATGCGGACTTGCAATTTCCACTCACTTTTGCAATTGACGGACTTCCTGGATCAACCATAAATTCCATTACGGCTACTGGAACTGGAACATATACAGTAACAGTCGGCAACTTGACTATTGTAACTGCAGGCGTCTATAATGCTCGTTTACAATTGAACACTACTTTTGGTGAGGCTTATGAATTTCCGCTCACATTTGATGTAAGCCCAAGTGCTCCATCTGTTCCCAGTGTTTTGTACCCCGATCCTAACGCGATTGATCAGGTTTTGGATGCTGCTGGTCCT
The DNA here is from genome assembly GCA_039798265.1 of Bacteroidota bacterium. GTDB lineage: Bacteria > Bacteroidota > Bacteroidia > Flavobacteriales_D > Sanyastnellaceae > JBDKGH01. Next base: position 8,696 of record JBDKGH010000069.1, read on the forward strand.
GTTCTGATTGACTGGATTGAGTCGCCCAATGCTTATAGCTATACTGTTCAGATCGCATCTGATAATGCATTTAATACCATTATTGATGAATCAACCGTATCGACAGACGAGTACCAAATGACATTAGACTTGCCTTTGGGAACTTATTACATTCGGGTACGCTCCAACAATACTTGCGGTAATAGCGCTTGGTCTTCTACTGATCAAATTCAAGTAGTGGTAGTTGGCGTTTCTGAATTGAGTGCGGCACAATTTAAAGCCTATCCTAACCCGGGTAATGATTTGCTCACGATCGAATCAAGCCAAGAACTGAGTGGTAAGATTACTCTAACGGATGCATCAGGACGAATCATTCTTTCGCAACAGGCCTACGGTAAAAAATTACAGATTAATACAGCATCCATCGCCACCGGTGTTTACACCTTAAAATATGGTGAAGTGGTTATGTCATGGGTAAAAGAATAACGAGTTAACTATGACTCCACTAAAGTGGACATTATCTAGGAGATTGGATCCAGGATAATGTCCACTTTTTTTATCAGGCTCCTTTTGCCCAAAAGCTCATCATGATGCCAGCAGCAATAGAAGCGTTGAGTGATTCAGCCTTGCCACTTCCGGGAATGTGAATCATTCTATCGATTAATTTTTCCATTTCAGGACGTATGCCATGGCTTTCGCTACCAATGACCAATGCCATCTTTTCGGGGAATTGGCAATGAAATAGATTCTCACCTTCGAGGTCGGCTCCCCATAAAAGAAATTGATTATTCTTCAATTGTGCCGATAATCCTTCAGCGGAGCCGCGAATTGTTTTTATTCTGAAAATACTGCCCATGCTACTCTGCACCACCTTTGGGTTATAGAGGTCCACACAATCATCCGTAAGCAAGATAGCTTCTATTCCAAACCACTCAGCGGTTCGGATGATTGTTCCCATATTACCTGGATCAGCAATACCATCAAGAAGAATCACCTTTTTTATAGTTGATGCAATTGGAAATTCTTTGGGTTGTTCGAGCACAGCTAAGTATCCAGGGGGTTCTGACAAGGCCGAAATTTGCTGCATTTCTCTTTCTTTAAGCAGAAATGCGCCCTTGTGAGCTTGGACAAAAGATTCGTCAGTAGAAAATAAGGCTTTTACAATCAACGGCGATTGCACGGCTTCTTCCACCATCTTCTTACCTTCGGCAAAAAAAAGGGATGATTCTTGTCGAACCTTTTTTTGGTGCAAGGACTTCACCCATTTTAAATCGGCTTTGAACGGCTGCATTTTTGTTGTGTGATTGTAAATTGCTAAACAGATATTTGCGGCTGCAAGATAAGATGCTCTCACCTACGCGAAAATACTTCCAATATACACTACTACTCTTAGTTGTGTGCATTTTAGCGTCATGCAGCATTCAGCGCCGCATTCCTGAGGGTAAAGTTTATTTTAAAAATCATCAAATAGTACTTCACGACAGTCCGACGGAACTTCCCGTTTCGAATGATGAACTACTGGCTTTAAGTAAACTTAAGCCCAATCGACGTATTCTTTGGGTGCGATTAAATATGCGCATTAATACGTGGTTTGTGCCTCAAAAGGCCTTGGACAAAAGCTCCTCCAAAGCAAAAGCTCACTGCATGAAGCGCAATGAGCGACGAAAGACGCTGAATAAGCCAGCAAAAGAGTGCAGAAGTTTATGGATGTGGTTGGCCTATACAGTAGGAGAATCCCCTGCCCTGCTCGATAGCAGCAAAGTTGAAAAGACAGCCGATCAAATGACCATTCTCCTTCAAAAAAACGGCTACTTTCAAAACAAGGTAGAACCCGAGTATCAATATGAAAACGTTGGTATTTTGCCTTGGAAAAAAAGACAGAAGTGCGTGGTGAAGTACCACATTACCCCAAACGACGCTTATCATCTTCGCAACATCAATTATGTTATTGACGATAAGTCCATGGCTAAAAAACAAGATGATTTGCTAAAATCGAGCTTGATAGACACCTCCATGGTCTTTAGCGTAAACCTTTTAGAACAAGAACGCACTCGCATAGCCGATTACTTCAATAATTCAGGTTATTATGAATTTACCAAAGACTATATTGTCTATGACGCCGATAGTACGGTGGGCAACAAGCAAGTAGATGTAACCCTTCGTTTAAAAATGCCTTCTGTGCCCTCTACTAAGAATCCGGATGAAATGGAAATGGTGCCGCACAAAAAGTACTTTTTAAATAAAATCTACGTCAATACCGATTACAAACCAAGCAGTGGAAGCAACGATGTACCTCAGGATACGCTCCTATACAACGGCCTGTATATATTGAGTAAAGGGAAGCCAGCACTTCGCCCTTCTCTTTTGCACTACACTACTACGCTATCGCCAGGGGAAGTCTATCGCAAAGACAAAGTTGAACGCACCTACAAACGTTTTGTAACCTTGGGTACCTCACGATCAGTGAATGTTCAGCTAGTGCCCAGAAGTCAAGTGGATAGCAGCGGTTATTATTTATTAGATGCCTACGTGCTGCTAACACCGGCCAAAAAACAAACCTTGAGTCTTGATCCGAGATTGACCAACCGCTCAGGTAACATGGGTATTTATAGTAACCTTGTTTATCGGCACAAAAACCTCAATAGAGGAGCTGAAAGTTTAGAGTTCCGAATTGTTACGGGTTTTGAAGCTTCTCAAGTATTGGGTCAGTCGGCCAATACCAACACCACATCTGGTATTCAAGGCAACTTCAATCTGAACACCTTTGAAATAGGTCCTGAGGTTACCTTAAGTGTACCTCGACTTTTTCCCTTTGGTTATCGTAATTCAAAGCGATCAAAAGACCCTCATACCAATTTCAAGGGAATATTGAATTACCAAAAACGCCCCGACTATGAGCGGACACTTTCTCAATTTGGTTATGGATGGAGCCTCGTTGGCAATCCTGATAAAATTACACGCTACACCATCGACTGGGTTGAATTCAGTATTATCAAAATCAAAAAATCCGAAGGATTCCAAGACTTATTGGACCGTTTGAGTGATGAATTTTTAGCGAATAGTTACCGCGACCACTTGATTTTAGCCTCTCGTGTTGGATTTTACTTGAATACACAAAAGAGCAATTTTCAACGTCAGACCTTTTACTACAAAACCAGTTTGGAAGGAGCGGGTAACGCTTTACGCCTTGCTTATAATTTATCAAACCAACCGAAAGACGAATTGGGAAGCTATGAAATCAACGGAATTCGATTTGCCCAATATGTAAAAACAGAGCACGACTTCCGCTATTATTTCAATGCTAATGAACGAAATGTATTTGTACTTCGAACCTTTGGTGGCTTAGGTATTCCTTTGAAAAACTTTAATGTATTGCCCTTTGAAAAAAGTTTTTTTGTAGGGGGTGCAAATGGCATTAGAGCTTGGCAGGCGCGCACCTTAGGTCCAGGTTCTTATCGCGACTCTACTCAAGTGCGTACCTTCAATAACATTGGAAGTGTGAAACTGGAGGCCAATTTTGAATACCGTTTCAAGCTGACTCAAATGTTTCAAGCGGCACTTTTTGTAGATGCCGGAAACGTATGGCTTCTCAAGCAAGATGGTGCATTACCTGGGGCTGATTTTGATAGCAAACGGTTTTTAAGTGAGATCGCAATAGGAGCAGGTGCAGGCATGCGTTTAGACTTCGATTATTTCTTGGTTCGACTTGACCTCGGCCTTCCACTGAAAGACCCACTAAAAGTGCCCGGAGAAAGATGGGCATGGCAGCCAAAAACGGAGTATAACGAATTTTTAAATTCTCGAAGCAGCACCGATGAAGTGCAAAGCTATCGACTAAGAGGAATACTCAACCTGGGTATCGGATTCCCTTTCTAGAATTATTGCTTCACCCATTTTTGGGTAGATCCATCCTGCATTTTAATTACATAAATACCCGCAGCCCAATTTTGAGTGTTCCATTGCAAACGGTTAAAACCTTGCGAAAGGGTAATATTTTTTACCGAAATACAATTTCCAATGGCGTCAAACACTTGAATAGTCTCCTTTCGATTGCTATTGGAGTCCATAAAAACGTTTAACTCGTCTTTGCCTGGATTAGGGTAAATTTCCCATGATTCATCCAGCACTTTTTCCTCTGAAACATTAACGGTAGTGCCTGCAGGGAAAACAATATCGTCTATCCAACAAGCATCTGCCCCTTGACTTTGGATTTGATCTTTCACGTAAATCCATCGGAAAATATAAGCGCCAGGACTGACAGCGTATTCATAATTAGCCCATTGATTTTCTCCTGACCAAGTGCTTTGAGTGGCTCCATTTACTCTGAATCGAAGAAGATCCCAACCCGATTCGGTGCTCGTTTTGTAATGAAATCCAAAAGTGCCCGCTTCGGAAAAATTCATATCCAATCGAAGTATAGATTGCTGATTGTCTGTAATGTCTCCACTTTGCATGCAGTAGCTTCCATTTAATGGTTCGAAAGAGCTAATAAACCAGTCCTCCGCTCCTTCTCCACCTTGCCAGTTAAACCCACTGGTTGTGCCACTTTCCCAATCTTCTACTACTTGATTAACATGGGCATCTAAATCACATGAAGCACTATAAAGGCCAGCTGTGGATTGCACCGTAAATGAAACGGGTTCAGAAATAGGTGTGTCAGAAGCAATAGACAACTCAAAGCTAACTGAGCCGGTTTCGCCAGCATAAATTGAAGGACCGTTCAATCCTAAACCATTAGTGCTTACGAAAGGTGAACTAATATTGAGAACATAGTCCACATTTGACGTAGCCGCGTGGCCATCATTGGCTATGTGGATGATCAACTGTGCTGTTTCGCCCGGATCCAATCGTCCATTTGAATTACCCAGTGAATCGTCGATTTCTATTTCGGCGCAGGATAGTACAGGTGAATTTAATAGCACTGTAGTATAGGAAGTCCATGCGTTGCCTAACGCGTCGGTAAGGGTTATGGTAAAAAACACTTCGTGCTGATCTTCAATCCATTCATTTACGGTGAAAGCAAATGCGTCGTTGAGCAAAAGCGTGGAATTGGCATCCACATCTCCTACATTAAACGTGTTCGAAGTGATAACAACGTTTGGATCATTCGTGGTTAAAGTAGCCACTACGCTTTGAGCTAATTCAATTCCTATATTTTCAATTTCCACGTCCAATCTTACGCTTTCGGTGTAGTCCGCTAGTCCATTGGCATTGCCCAATTCATCATCAATGACATGACTATTTTCAATTACAAATGGTCCATTAGCTGGCACCATTTCAATGTAGCCTTGATAAGGGACAGTATTAAAATTAGTCAGGGTAACCAGTATAGACCCTGGCTGTGTGATGGCAACAGTGCTGACTACACATTGACCGTTTTGAATCAATCCTGTACCTAATATTTCTCCATCCAGCGTAAGGCATACCAAGGCATTTTCATTACTCGAATAAATAGTGAAAGAGGAAGTGCCCAAAAAAGCGGTGCTGACGTGGGTAGCTGTTATATTGCTCGGGAAAGCTGTTCTTAATTGAACGGTTGGGTCACCCATCAAAATCCATGTGTCCGTCATTTCATCGCCAGCAGTGCCATACGCATCGTTCATAGAGGCGCAACCGTGAACGTGAATACTTCCAAGCGTATGGCGTGTGCCCGAAGGTCCCAAATCTGAAATGAGCTTATTCATTTCATCTTGCCCTTCCATAGGAGGAGCCCAACTTTGAAAGACTGTGCTGAAAGCCCCTCCAATTCCACCTGTTAAAGTAGATGAACTGGGAGATTTAAGCCAAGCTTCACCAAAGGTGTCTCCACTCCCACTATCGTCATCAAAATCGCCGACACAACAACCTACAATAATCCAATAAGGATACTTTCCGGTATTGGTCAATGCATTAATATTTGTGTTTGTATAACTTCCAGTAACAATAATGCTGTGATCGCCATGTCCAGTATAATTGATCAATGAGCAGCCATCATTAATTACAGATGAAATAGACGCTGCGCTTGGATTACTTGATCCATCTGCAGTAACTCCTCCGGTGGGAGAAGCACCCGTATGGTTGCCATCGTATCGCTCATAAACACTCGAATAGGTAAATGAAAGGAGATCATTTTTGATGTTATTCTGATGCTGCCAATCTGCTTCGTTATCATCGCCGATACCACCTCCTTCGTTACTACCAATACCCATGGCCACAGAGAACCAATCGCTATTCATGTTGGGCGTTTTCTCGTATTCGAGGATTTTAGAAATCACGGGAACCAATTCGTTGGCATTGTGCACTAATAATCTGCCCACGAACAATTCGGCGTATGAATCATTCCCTGAAATATAACCATAACACGGATCGCAATAACCCGAACCACCGCTATTATTGACTAGTTCTGTGGGCACTTGATCTTCATCGCCTACTAAAACCAAATACGTAAGTCCGTGGTTGGTGTAATAATCGGCTACGAAACTACCTATAGCTGCGACACTATTAATGCTGCTGACGTCCTGAAGGATAACCTCAATTCCCTTTTCTTTTTTCCAAGTAATCCATGGTTGTAAAGCCTCTAAATACTCAGGATCATAAATCACTAGCATGCTGCCTATTTCATCAATCACTTCATAACGATCGGCGGCATTTGAATAATTGATAAAACGATCGGCATATACTTCTTTCATCAAGGCGTTCGTCTTTGCAGGCACAGTAGCCGGAAGCGGGTTCGAACCAAGATTTTCAGTGGTTCTTATTTCTACCTCAATAGAAGAATAAACTCGGAGAATATGGGTAATTGGATTGTATTGAACAGGGAAAAAATGAACCGTTTGACCTCTAAACTGGCCATTGATAAAGGCGTCTCCGAGACGAGCTTGACTACTGGGATAAAATGAGTTAGTCAAAAACACCTCACCCATTTCGAATGGTACCGTAGATGGGTCAATCAATCGACTCAAATTTCCTTTCGAAGGGGCCATTTGCATATTGGGATAATCCACAAATTCTGCGTGAGTTACTTGGAGTTCCATAGCACGCGTATCATCGACAATCACATCGGCGTTCAGTTTTGGTAAATCGGGTGCTCCCTTTTTTAAAATTGGGGTTGCATTTTCAAACCATACCTTATTGAATTCCGCCTCGGTGGAGAATGATGGATTGCCTGGCGAGCATTTTAGACGAATGATACCATTGGCCTCATTGAGAAGCTGAATTTGCTGAGCATTCACAATGGTTAATGCCAAGAATAAAATAAAAAAAGAAAGTATTTTTTTCATCCACTTAATTATTTAACGACGAGTTTTTCAGAACGATTTTCCCCATCGGTTAAAACATAAACACCTTTTGGAATGCCCGATAAATCGATAAAAAATCGACTTTCAGCCAGTTTAAATTCCATCACCTTTTTTCCCTCCAAATTGAAAATTGTGTAGTTACCAGGAGGGAAATGGATCAATTCCACACCGTGTTTTTCACTTGAATAAACTAGGCTACTCTGCACCGGATCAACTTCTGTTGTAGCGGTAAGAATGGTATCGTAGTAAAAAAAGAGATCAAGGTGATTGTCGATATCACCCGTGGGGTAAATCCAAAAATGAACATAACCACTACCTGGCGTAGAAAAAGGATTGACCGTTAATTTAATTAAACCCACTTGGCCTGGGAAAATGGGATCCATGTCGCCATTATTGGGTAAAAAAGTATAGCATTCCGACCAATCACATAAGACGATGTCCCACTCAGCGGGACAAGTATTACCAACCATTCTCCAACTCATGGCATAGGTTTGCGATGAATTCGGATCGATATCTACCTGAGTATTTCGGTATTCTTCCATATTTAAAGTGGTGAACACTTCATTGGAAGGTGAAAACGAAAAATTTTGCCCCCAAAAAGAAATGGGAAAGAATCCACAAAGAGCAATTAAGCAACAAATTAAGGGGCGCATATTCCATGCAATATCACCCAATACTGGCTAAAAATCAAATACTAAAGCAAGGGATGTTTGAAAGCTAAGATCGAATCATTTCTGCAATGCGCGTTCTTGCCAATTCTGCTAATTGCTCGGAAGTAAGGTCTTTGAATTCACTTGGATGAATAGGTCGTCCTATTTTGACCGTCACTTTTCCGGGTTTTAGGAGAAAGGCTCCACTCGGTAATACTGCGCGCGTGCCTTTAATAGCAATAGGAATAATACCCACTTCTCCATCTTTCGCGATCACAAAAGAACCTTTTTTAAACACCATGAGCTCGCCCGTTTTTGATCGGGTTCCCTCCGGAAAAGTGATCACATTGAGCCCGGCCTTAATACGCTCTGTTGCTTTTCGCATACTTTCCATGGCCTTTTCACGATCTTTTCGATCGATGAAAATCATATTCATCGCACTGATATACCAACCCAGCACCGGAACTTTAGCCAGTTCCTTTTTAGCCACAAAAAATAAAGGAAGCGTAACAGCTCGCACAATTACGGTAATATCCATTTGGCTTTCATGATTAGCCACATAGATATGCGCCGTTTGATGATCAACATGTTCAAGCCCTTCCACTGTCAAACGCACGCCGGAAAGCAAGCAAATCAATGGACTCCACATATAGTGCGATACAAAGTAGATGACCACTTTGGCGGGTAAAAAAATTCGGAGTAAAAGGGCAAACGAACCTGAAAAAGCCGTCCACAGCAGAATCAGGATGATTTGAACGATTTGAAAAGGAATGAATAACAAAGACATGGGGCGAAGTTAATGGAGATCGCCAAATAACATTCTGAATTCTTGTATCATCATTGCCGTAGCTCCCCACAGTACTTTTCCTTGGATATTAAAGGAAGG
>JBDKGH010000070.1:0-4840 GCA_039798265.1 Bacteroidota bacterium
CAAGCCACGAAACTGGAGGTTCGTTTGGCCTGCTACGTTAATAGCCGTAAAGGTGATTGTTTTCAAAGACAAGCCATCGCCACCAACGGACTGATCGTTTTGGTTTTCACCGGCCCAATAAAAAGAGCCGTGCATAGCCGAATAAGGAGCGGTAGTAGTGGAAATTCCTACACCGTTAGTTCTATTGTAATGCGCGTTTGGATTATTGGTAAAAACCGAAATGGAGGTGTACTGCGTACCCAATCCATTGGTTTCGAAATCTTGTGTCCAGATTTGGGCATTACCGCACAAGCATACCCCTAAGAGCAGCAAAATCAGTAGTGAGTTCTTCACAGTTAAGGTTCTTTACCCCAAAGATTCAATCGAAGAATCAAATACCCCACTGCAAATAATCTAAGCGAGAAAAAAACAGGGCTGAACGGGATATGGACGGATACGATTGGCTATGTTAAACTAATATTACCAATACCAGCAAACACCCCCACCTGCTGAGCATAAAATTCGAGCACTGTTCCGTGCTCGAATTTCTGCTTTGTTCTTTAATTCTTAATTGCTGCGATACCTGGTAGCTCAATACCTTCAAGGCTTTCGAGCATAGCGCCACCTCCGGTACTCACTTAACTTACTTTTTCAGCCAAGCCAAATTGATTGATGGCAGCAACACTATCGCCGCCGCCTACAAGGGTAAACGCCCCTTTTTCCGTGGCTTTCACCAAGGCGTTGGCAATTGCTTTTGTACCGTTGGCAAATTTTTCCATTTCGAACACACCAGCAGGGCCGTTCCAAAGTATCGTTTTCGAAGCGAGAATAACAGCTTCAAAATCACTCTCGGCCATTGGTCCGATATCTAGACCCATCCAGCCATTGGGCACCACTGCTGTTCCACAAACGACAGTGGCCGCGTCGTTCGCAAATTTATCCGCAGCCACCACATCCATAGGCAAATGGAGCTTTACATTCTTTTGTTTCGCTTTTTCAATTAACTGAAGAGCGGTTTCCAATTTATCGTCCTCTACAAGAGAAGCACCTACGCGTCCGCCTGTTGCTTTTGCAAAAGTGAAGGCCATACCACCTACGATAATGATATGATCTACGCGCTCAAGTAGGTTTTCAAGGATGGCAATTTTGCTGCTTACTTTACTTCCACCAATGATGGCGGTTACAGGTTTGTTATTGCTATGAAGCACACGGTCGATGCTTTGAACCTCATCTTCCATGAGGTAACCGAACATTTTATCAGTAGGAAAAAAACGAGCAATAACCGCCGTACTCGCATGTGCTCGGTGGGCTGTGCCAAATGCATCATTCACATAGGCATCACCATTTTCGGCAATTTGGCCAGCGAAAAACTCATCGCCCGCTTCTTCTTCCTTGTAAAAACGGAGATTTTCTAAAATCGCCACATCTCCATTGTTCATGGCATTCACCACGGCAGCGGCCTTTTCGCCAATACAGTCTTCTGCAAAAGCTACTGGCTTACCCAACAACTCAGAAGTTCTTTGCACTACATGGCGAAGAGAAAACTTCGCTTCGGGTCCGCTTTTCGGGCGTCCCAAGTGTGACATGATGATCACCTTTCCACCCTCATTGCTGATCTTTTGGATGGTCTTAATAGCCGCGCGAATGCGGGTATCGTCGGTGATGAGTTGATTTTCATCTAGTGGCACATTAAAATCTACGCGCACCAAAACGCGCTTGCCAGAGAAATTATAGTTGTCTAATTGATAAGCCATGAGGCGAAGGTAATTATGAATTATGAAATATGAATTACTTTCGCGCCATGGCAAACAATGATGATAAATTAAAGCAGGTCATTTCTCATGCGAAGGAATACGGATTTGTATTTCCTTCCTCAGAAATATATGATGGATTGAGCGCTACCTATGACTATGGTCAATTAGGTGCTGAGTTGAAAAACAACATCAAAAATTATTGGTGGACCGCCATGACCCGCATGCATCAGAACATTGTGGGTATCGATGCGGCTATATTTATGCATCCCACCACTTGGAAAGCGAGTGGGCACGTAGATGCGTTTAACGATCCATTGATCGATAACAAAGACAGTAAAAAGCGTTACCGCGCCGATGTATTGCTCGAAGACTACATCAAAAAGGCCGAAGCGAAGATTGAGAAAGAGATTGAAAAGGCGAAGAACAAGTTCGCTGAAAACTTTGACGAAGAGAAATTTCGTGCTACCAATCCCAACGTTTTGCGTTCGCAAGAAAAAATCAATGCGGTAGAAGCGAAGATGAAGGCGGCTCTCGAGGCCAATGATTTGGAAGGATTAAAAAACCTTATTGACGAATGCGAAATTGCCGATCCAGAAACCGGCAGCCGCAACTGGACAGAAGTGCGTCAATTTAACTTGATGTTCAAAACAGAGATGGGCGCAGTGTCTGGCGATGCGGGCGTCATCTACCTCCGTCCGGAGACAGCGCAAGGAATTTTCGTCAATTTCTTGAATGTTCAGAAAACGGGCCGCATGAAGATTCCATTTGGTATAGCCCAAATTGGTAAGGCTTTCCGTAATGAAATCATTGCTCGTCAGTTCATTTTCCGTATGCGCGAATTTGAGCAAATGGAGATGCAGTTTTTTGTGAAGCCTGGCACTGAGATGGAGTGGTATAACTACTGGAAAGATACGCGCATCAAGTGGCACAAAGCATTAGGATTAGGTGAAGAGAATTACAAATTTCACGATCACTTAAAGTTAGCCCACTACGCCAATGCCGCTTGCGACATTGAGTTCAATTTCCCTATGGGCTTTAAAGAACTAGAAGGTATTCACTCCCGTACTGATTTTGACTTGAGTAGTCATGAGAAATTCAGCGGTAAGAAGTTGCGTTATTTCGATCCAGAGACTAACGAAAGTTATGTTCCTTACGTAATCGAAACGTCCATTGGACTAGATCGCATGTTCTTAGCTCTATTGAGCAGTGCTTTCAAAGAAGAGACTTTAGAAGACGGAAGTGAACGCACGGTACTCTCTATACCTGCGGCACTTGCTCCAGTGAAGGTGGCGATTCTTCCTTTGGTTAAAAAAGATGGCCTTCCCGAGAAGGCGAAAGAGATCATCGATCTTTTGAAGCTCGATTTCAATTTGCAGTATGATGATAAGGACGCCATTGGTCGTCGTTACCGCCGTCAAGACGCCATCGGAACGCCCTTCTGTGTAACCGTTGACAACGAGACCTTACAAGACAATTGTGTTACCGTTCGCGATCGCGACACCATGAAGCAAGAGCGTGTGGCGATTGGTGATTTGCATGCGTTGATTTCGAAGCGTGTGAGTTTGTCTTCGTTATTGCGATAGTAGAACTAATTCAAATAAAAAAAACCGTCTCAATTTGAGGCGGTTTTTTTTGTTTAAAGCTTGTTCAAGTTACCGATACACCATTAGTTACCCGGCTCAAAATCGAGCGCAATGGAGTTCATGCAATAGCGCTTCCCTGTAGGCTTTGGGCCATCATCGAATATGTGACCAAGGTGTCCCTCGCATCGTCCGCACATCACTTCAGTGCGCACCATTCCGTAAGAAGTGTCTTCTTCGTAGATGCAACTATTGGGGCGCAGCGTTTCAAAAAAACTAGGCCATCCACAGCTCGATGCAAACTTCGAGTCTGAGCGAAATAAGGGATTGCCGCACGCCGCGCAGTAGTAAGTGCCTATGCCGGTATAATTCCAATATTTTCCAGAGAAGGCATATTCCGTTCCATTCTTACGGCATACTTCGTAAATGCTATCAGGTAATACCTTTTTCCATTCCTCATCAGATAAACGCAAAGGCGTAGTATCGGTACGCGAATAATAAGGATTGTTTTCGTGTCCAGTCATTTCGTTAGGATTTGCCATTGGTTTGCTTTCAACCATACCATTATTGCGTTGGCCTTTGCAGCCAGCTGCAGTCAATAGCACGGCGATGAGAAAAAAAGAATACTTCATGGTGAGTCGTGTTGTACAAATAAACGAAGGCTTATGCTAAACCAATTTCAACCCACTCAGAATAAATGTTATTTACTCCCGCATTTTGATTTAGAAATGAACTAAAAAAGAAGCGTAAAACCTTGGGCCCAAAAACCCTTTTATTTTTTCCTTAAACAGGTCATCTAAACCTCATTCATTCGGCCGAGGAGCCCTTTCCCAACAAGTTATTAACCATCTTTCCCCAATCGGGAAATTCTCACAGAATTGTCATTAATTTGGCCTTGCCAAACTGAGAACAGACATAATTATGATCTAATGCCTGTAGGCTATCAGTGGCTAGCTAGTCCACCCATCTGATTAGACTACATTACCTAAACAAAAAAAGGTCGTCCCCCGTGGGCGACCTTTTTCTTTTAACCCCACTCTCCATTACCTTTGCAACAGCACCAAGGCCGGGGTAATTCACCTCCGGCCTTTGGGCATTTTTTATCATGGAAACGATTAATCTCGCTTACCTGCGAAAAGTATATGCTCAGCATACCCATGCTCAGCAACTCAACCTATGGCTCAACGAACCGCAGGCTAAAGTTTTTCTGAAAGGCACAGTTGGCTCAGCGGCAGCCCTCATCGCTGCTGGTCAATTAGAAAACTCTTCTAACACGCACGTCTTTATTCTCGAAGACAAAGAAACGGCGGCCTATTTTCTAAATGATCTCGAAAACATTTTCGGTCCACTACCCGACGAAGTAGCGGAATCATTGCCCGAATCACGCGTGCTTTTTTTCCCCAGAAGCGCCCGCGTAGCCTATGAAACCGAGCACACAGAAAATGCCAACGTAGCTATGCGCGCTGAAGTCCTCAACTTACTTCAGAAAAAAAAGGATGGCGCTATTGTGGTCACCTACGCCGAAGC
>JBDKGH010000071.1:0-31569 GCA_039798265.1 Bacteroidota bacterium
AAAAAGTGCTCGTCAATGCGCACGCCTTCCCATTCCATTTCTGCTAATACATTGATCAAGGGAATTTCTACGTCATCAAATAAAGAGCGTGTCTCTGTCTTGTCTAGTTCTGGATCAAAGATCTGCTTCAACTGAAAGGTGATATCCGCATCTTCTGCAGCATAGGGCGCTATTTCCGCAGGCGTAAGGTCAGCCATGCTTCCTTGGTTTTTTCCTTTCTTACCTATGAGTGTTTCAATGGAAATGGGTGAATACTCTAAGTACACTTCTGACAAATAATCCATGTTGTGCTTGCCATCAGGATTGATGATATAGTGAGCAAGCATGGTGTCGAACACTTTATTCTTTGGTGTCACGCCATATTTAAAGAGTATCTTGTAATCAAATTTGTAGTTCTGAGCAATGATCGTTTTTGTTGGGTCTTCAAAAACAGCAGCAAAAAACTGAATCTCTTCTTTCGCTTTTTCTGGGTCAGCAGAAATGGGAACATAAAATCCGTGATGTGATTTTACACTGAACGACATGCCCACGATAAAACTAGTGATGGGGTCGAGGTCGCTTGTTTCTGTGTCGAAACAAAATTCAGAGCTTGAGAGCAGTTGTTGAAGGAGCGCATTTTTTTGATCAAGACTTTCTACCAATTCGTAGTGATGCTCTACATCATTGATCGTTTTGAATTGAACAACAGGTGCTTCTTCAGTAGCGGCGGCTTCAAATTCTGTTACGGCGAAGAGCTCGCCCTGCTTGGCTTCAGTGGCTTGTAAATCTTCTTGTAGAACGCGTTTCGCTAGCTGTCTAAACTCAAGATCTGTAAATACCTCACGCAACAGATCACGATTGATTTCTTTCACACGTAAACTTTCTTCATCTAGAGGAACGGGAGCGTCCAAGAGAATGGTTGCTAGTTTTTTGGAAAGAATAGCTTGGTCTTTATAATTTTCTACGTTCTCTTTTTGCTTGCCTTTTAGTTTATCGGTGTTGGCTAAAAGCCCTTCGAGTGAACCGTATTCTTTTAAAAGTTTTACGGCTGTTTTTTCTCCCACACCTGGAATGCCCGGAATATTATCTACCGCATCGCCCATCATTCCTAGAAGATCAATCACTTGATCAATGCGTTCGATGTCAAATTTTTGCAATACTTCAGGAACACCTAACACCTCAGCACTGCCACCTTGATATCCTGGTTTGTAGATGAAGATCTGATCGGAAACCAGCTGCCCATAGTCTTTATCGGGCGTCATCATGTAGGTGGTAAAGCCTTCTTTTTCGGCTAATTTGGCTAAGGTTCCGATTACATCATCTGCTTCGTATCCAGGAGCCATAAGCATGGGAATACGAAATCCTTCGATGATTTTTTGAATCCAGGGTACAGCCAACTTTATGTCTTCTGGTGTTTCACCGCGATTGGCTTTATAGGCTTCGTAATCAATTTCACGAAGGGTTTGTTCTGGGGCGTCAAAAACAACAGCAATATGAGTGGGCTTTTCGTTGTTAATGATGTCGAGTAATGCATTCGTAAACCCAAACATAGCACCAGTATTGAGCCCTTTTGAATTGATACGCGGAGTACGAATGAACGCATAGTATGCGCGGAATATGAGGGCGTAAGCGTCGAGAAGAAATAGCTTTTTATCGTGTTCTTTTGAGATCATGCCGCAAGATACGTCGATTCTTTTTATAGCTTAGCCCTATGTATATCCAATCCTATTACTACGGAAAAATTCCTATAGAAATGTGGGAGTTTATGGCCTATGGTGTGGCTATTTTCCTAGTGTGGGTTTTTTCTGGCATCATCACCAGAAAACGATTAACGGTGCATCCGGAGTATCGCTTTTTTCGATATGGATTGTGGGCAAAAATACTAGGCGGACTGGGCTTCGGCTTGATTTATATTTTTTATTACGGAGGTGGCGATACTGTGGCCTACTACCAAACGGCCTATGCGTTTTGCGAACTCTTCTATCACGATACGGGCACTTTTGTCGAAACGTTTTTCGGTGAAGCTTCGAAGGAAGCGGTAAGTGTGTTTAGCGAAAAAACAGGGCATCCTCTGCACAGTATTTACTTCAATGATCAAACACGCTTTGTGATGAAATGCCTTGTGCCGATTATGCTGCTAACGGGCAAAAGTTATTTCCTAACGACCTTATTGATTTCAATAGGAAGCTATTGGGGAATATGGAGGTTGTACTTGACCTTCGTCTCTCATTTCCCTCAATACGCTCGGAATTTGGCGATCGGTATTTTGTTTATGCCTTCTGTTGTGTTTTGGGGAAGCGGTATATTAAAAGATAGCTTTACACTAACGGCTACGTGCTTTTTTCTAGCGGAAATCAATAATGTCATTCTCCGTAAAAAGGCATGGTGGAAATCTGCTTTGGTGATCATCATCGCTTCGTGGATGATCATTTCAATAAAGCCGTATATCTTTCTTATTTTGCTTCCTGGCGCGCTGGTGTGGATGTTTTATACGTACATCAAAACTATTCGCAATCGCCTGTTTCGCTATTCTGTGTTGCCGTTGATTTATGTAATTATCATCGGAGGAAGTTATTTTCTACTCACTTCTTTAGGTGATCAATTTGGAAAGTTTAGTGTTGATCAAGCACTCCAGACAGCGGTTGTCACTCAGCAAGATTTGAAACAGGAGTATTATCAGGGTAGCTCGTTTGATATTGGAAGTTTTGAGCCCACCATTATCGGGGTATTGTCTAAATTTCCGCAGGCTACTGTTGCTGGTCTGTTTCGCCCTTTTGTTTGGGAAAGTAACAATGTTGTTATGCTCCTCAGTGGGGTTGAGAATTTCTTTATTCTTTTTGTCACCGTATGGGTGCTGGTGCAATTGCGTTGGTCTTGGATTAAAAAGATGATAGGTGATTACCCCATACTGCTGTGCAGCGTGGTTTTTTCCGTTTTGTTTGGATTTATGATTGGCTTAACGACCTCCAATTTTGGAGCGTTGGTTCGTTTTAAAATCCCTTTGGTGCCCATGTATATGGCTACTATGCTTATTTTATTTAGCAAGGTGGAGAGTTTCAAAATCGTAAAAGGTCAGAAGAAATGGTTCGTTGGATAGCTCTTGTTGGCTTTTTAGAAAAATGGAAGGCGATTCACATCGGCCTTTTTTATGTGGCAATACGAGTGTTGTTTTTTGTCTTCGCTCCGTTTGATCACTATGAGTTGGCCACCGATTCGTACCGCATTCATGAATTGGTAGACCAAACACTGCAGGGTAATTTTGATTATGATATCGGTCGGTTTATTGTTGCTCCTCTTTATCCCTTTTTTTGGGCTTCTCAAAAGTGGCTTTTCCCGAACCATTGGGAGCTTGCTTTGCTTTTCATACAGTGGCTTATCCAAGCCATGGGTGGCATTTATTTATGGCGACTAGGATTAATGTTGTTCAATAAAAAGGTCGCTATTTTGGCTTCCCTCTTTTATGGACTCTATCCATTCGCTGTGCTGTGGTCAGCCACCTTCAGTTCTGAAGCTGTTTTTCCATCCGTATTTATCGGCGCCATTTATTTTTTGGTAAAAGCTTTTCAGTTCAACAAATGGCGCGATGTTATTCGAAGTGCATGTTTTTTTTCGCTTAGTTTTTTACTCAAGTCTCACGTGCTTTTGTTTGCTCCTTTTGTGGTGATTTATTTTTTTACCAAAAGGGGTCACGCTTTTATAGCGCTTCGCCACAGTTTGATCTACGCCGCCATCTGTCTGTTGTTTACTCTCCCTTATGGTATTTATAGTTACAAGCATTACGGTGTCTATGTGTTGTCGAGTAATGGTGCTCCGTTTCATTTCTATACCGGTAATTCTGAGTTTGGATATCGCACGGTAGTAGAGGTGCCAGATCAGGGTAGCGAAGATTTTATGGCGTTGCAAAAAATGGAATTTGCACGATTTAATGGGCCTGTTCATGACAGCATCATGCAGCTTTCGCAAAAAGAAAAACAAGGTCTATATGCAGATCAAGCAAGGCTTTGGATAAAAGAGAATCCAGGTAAGTTTATAGAGATGAAGGGATATAATGCGGCGCTTTTTGTTTTGCCCGGCTTTTCCTTTCGACACTATCCTTTACCTACTTGGCTTTTTTCCTTTTTGATTATGTTGCCCATTTATATAGGCGCATACTATATGATTTGGAAACTAAGGGGTATTCATCGCTTTATGCGTGGTATGTTTTGGTCGATGGCGTTGTTTGCTATAGTGTTTTATGTACAGAATAGATTTCGCACACTCACACTCGAACCATTTTACATCCTTTACGCTACAGCCTTTTGGTTCAGTCGTGGTGATAGCTTTCGCCCTTCAGAATCGTGAAGGCACGATAAAGTTGTTCGACCAAGAAAAGACGGATCATCTCGTGTGAAAAGGTCATTTTAGAGAATGACAATTCATAGTCAGCACGATCATATATTTTTTGAGAAAAACCAAAAGCTCCGCCGATCAGAATAACCAATGATTTGGTGCTGGCGTTCATACGCTTGTTGAGTAATTCTGCAAAGCCCCGTGAAGAAGGGTTTTGGCCGCGCTCATCCATCAAAAAGACCACATCATCGTTTTTGATGTGTTTGAAAAAATGCTCTGCTTCCCGCTCTTTTTGCATTTCAGCGGTTATGCCTTTTCCACTTACATCAGGCAGTTCTAACCACTCTAGTTTGGTATAGTGAGAGAGCCTTTTTTGATAGCGCTCTATGCCCTCTTTCAAATAAGGCTCTCCCGTTTTACCAATACAAATGACCTTGATTTTCATGCTAAAAATTACTCGCGTTTGTCTTCTTTGCTATCGCGTACATCTTGTCGCTGAAGCGGGTTTGAAGAGTATTCGCGGTATTCTTTGCGCTTGCGATAAATGTCGCACGCAGTGAAAATGGATGCTCTTAATGAGGATTCATCGGCGATGCCTTTTCCGGCTAGATCATAAGCAGTGCCATGATCAGGTGAGGTGCGTACGATAGGAAGTCCTGCGGTATAGTTTACACCACTATCAAAGGCTAACGATTTAAAAGGCGCTAATCCTTGATCGTGATACATGGCGAGTACAGCGTCGTATTTGGTATATGCTCCGCTTCCAAAGAAGCCATCCGCGCCAAATGGTCCGAATACCAACATTCCTTTGTCTGCCGCTTCGCGCACTGCTGGTGCGATGATGTCTTTTTCTTCGGCACCGATTAACCCATTATCTCCCGCATGTGGGTTGAGTCCCAATACTGCGATGCGAGGGGCATGCACGCCAAAGTCTTTCAAAAGACTTTCATGCATCAGTTGAAGTTTTTCGGCAATGCGCTCTTTCGTAATGTTGCTTGCAACATCTTTCAGTGGAAGATGCCCCGTTACAATTCCTACTTTCAAAGCGTTGCTCACCAAGAACATCAATACTTTATTTGTTCCTGCAATTTTTGCGAGGTACTCGGTGTGTCCCGGAAAATTGAAGTCTTTGTTTTGTATGGTGTCTTTATCAATGGGAGCCGTTACAAGTACATCAATTTTATTAGAGGCCAAATCAGCAACGGCTAACTCGAGGCTTTTAAATGCCATCAAGCCGGCTTCTTTATCGGCTTTACCGAGGTTTAAAGTGCCTTTGAAGTCTTTCCATACATTGATGAGGTTTACCTTTTTCGGAAGTGCTTCTGTGGCCGAGTTGATGCTAGTATAAAGAAACTCTTCAGCGTGAAGGGCCTTCTTATGTGCTTTTATGGCTTCTGGGTGCGAATAAATGATAGGTGTGCAATGATCAGTCATGCGCGGGTCTGAAAAAACTTTGATGATCGTTTCAATACCTACACCGTGCGGATCGCCGCTAGTTATACCTACTCTTATTTTATCGTGTTTGTGATCTGACATAGTTTGGTGTTGCACGCAAATTATTTTGCGTATCGTTGTTTGATGAAGTTGTAAAGTAAGCGAACACCTACTCCTGTGCCGCCTTTAGTGCGATAGGCTGAAGGTGCATTGAGGTAAGCAGGGCCTGCAATGTCAATGTGTATCCAAGGATAAGTAACAAAGTGCTCGAGGAATTTCGCTGCGGTAATTTGACCCGCATTTCCACTGCCTAAATTTTTAATGTCGGCTACATCGCTCTTTATCTCGTCACCGTAATCATTCCACATCGGGAATTCAACTGTGCGTTCCCATACTTGCATACCGCTATTGGAAAGGGCTTGCATTGTGCTTGTATCTGCTGTACCCATAATGGCACTTGCATAAGAACCGATTGCGCGCACTGCTGCGCCTGTTAAGGTGGCCAAATCGATCACCAAATCGGGAGAGTATTTTTGAGCGTATATCAAAGCATCAGCGAGGATCAATCGTCCTTCGGCATCTGTATTCAATACTTCTACTGTTTTACCATTGCTGTAAGTAATCACATCTTGTGGTACCACGGCGTTCATACCAGGACGGTTGTCGGTAGCAGGCACGAGACCCACCACATAAACGGGAAGTTTGTTTGCCGCTATGGCGCTGATGGCACCTACTACTGCTGCACCACCACTCATGTCGCATTTCATTTCGTCCATTGATCCAGGGGTGGGTTTTAAACTCAATCCTCCTGTATCGAATACTACTCCTTTACCCACCAACACAATTGGTTTTTTGTTTTTTGCGTTTTTGGGTTTGTACTCCATTACTGTAAAGGTGGGCGGATCCATACTACCGCGATTGACGCCAAGTAAACCACCCATCTTCAATGCTTCAATTTGTTTCTTTTGAAGCACGTTCACTTTGAATCCGTAGGTTTTCCCCGCTTTTTCCATCTCTTTGCCAAATTGCGTAGCGGTTAGGTAAGACACCGGCTCGTTGATGAGGGTGCGAGAAAGGCATGTGGCTTCTACCAAATGATGCAACTCGATGATCTCTGCATCCGAAGTTTGATTATCGCGGATATAGATTTCTTCTAAGGCATTTTTTCTTGTTTTAGCATCGCTGAAGTATTTTAAAAATTGGTAGTTACCCAATGAGGCTCCTTCCGCGATGGCCAAGCTCACTTGCTTGTAACCCGATTCATTCGTGATGATGAGTTTCGATTTTTTCATCTTATTCATCACCTGTTGCACCTGATTGCCTTTTGCACGAAGTGCTTCAAGAGCTGAATCGTTTGGTGTTTCCTTTACAGGTATGTAAAAGATGACTTCATCTAATTGTTTTACTTCAATGAAATCGCTGCTTTTATCCACCGAGGCCTGCACGTGGGCAGACACTTCTTTACTCAAGCCGAGCGACTTGATTTGTTTCGGTTGGAAGAGAACTACGCTTACGGTAGTTTTGATATTCCCTTTTAGTGCTTGAATAGCCATAATATTTGTATGCTTTGGCCCAAAGGTAAAAGTTAAGACATAAAAAAACCCGCCGAAGCGGGTATTTCTTTATTCAAAGGTGATCTTTCTTGTAGTAACACCAGTGGAACTGACAATGCGCAAGAGATAAACTCCCGAGGCTTGGTGCCTGATGTTTAGTCGGTGATCACCTGGTGTGAGCGATCCGCTGTGTATGTTTTCACAGAGTGCCCCTGCCATACTGTACAGGTTAATCTGAACTTGATCGCTACTATTCATCGATAATTCGAGGGTAGCGTCTCCTTTGGATGGTGAAGGATAAACATTAATGGTATTGATGTTTTCTAATTCACTTAAGCCGAGGCCAGCGAGGCTAGTAGAAATATTGATGTCATCTAAATAGAAGTTGTTGCCACCTCGTCCAAGGAACTCAAATTTCACTCGGAAGCCTTCTGTGAAGAAAGTGCTATCTGTAATGGTGAGTACTTCGCCATTCCATTGGGAAAGACCGGTGGGCGTCCAAGATGCATTGGTAGCAGTACCTGTGGGCAGGTTAGTTAATCCTTTGCGAATGCGCACGAGGTTCCAAGTTTCACCGCAATCAGGTGATACATTAATGCGCAATCGATCGTCAGTGGCGGTGAGCTTATTGGCGTAAGCCCATTTGTATGAAATATACACGGTGTCCACATCGGTCATATTAAACACGCGTGAGTAAACTTCATCGCGGTTGTCGAACACGGTGCTATTGAAATTACGAAGCTTCAAACTTTTGCTCCCACTGTAGAAGGTACTCGGCGTTATCTCCCAAGTTTCATCGAAATTTTCATTGCTAATAGACCAGTTTTCATTGGTCCACTGACCTTCAAATCCTTCTGAAATGGGTGGGGTTCCAAATTCTGCAGGTACCACTGATACAAGGTTGTAATAAGTAGTAGTCAATGTTCCGTTAGGATTGGAAACAGTGAGGCTCACAGAAAAGGTTCCAGACGTGTTGTACACGTGAAGGGGATTCTGATAAACCGCAGGATCTGTTCCTGTAATTACAGTTCCGTCGCCAAAATCCCATGTCCATTCGGTGATACCGTGATAAGAGCGATCTGTAAATTGAACGCCCGTTCCTGGACATACGCTACGCTGATCAAGTTCAAAACTAATGGCGCATAGAGGTGGATTGGTAACTCCTGTAGCGGCGAGGTTAGAGGCCGTGATAAGCTGATTGCGTTGTGCAATGGGAGAAGTAATAGCTGCGCGCATGCGGTTTGCTTGGCCTTGGGTAAACATACGTGAGCAATAAGAGTACTCCATATAGTTTTGAACGTTGTCTAATGCGCTGCCGCAAGAAGCTCCGGTAATGGTACAGCTGGTATAACCTATGGTATTTGGGGTGTCTGATACGCCATCATCAAAGTCACAATTGGAAGCGAGGCCAGGTTCATTGGTAGGTCCCCATGTATGACTCAGGTTGAGCCAGTGACCTACTTCATGGGTAAGTGTGCGCGAGCGTGTATTGCTGCTTGTTCCAATAGCTCCTACATAGTCAGCGCGCACAACTATGCCGTCGCCACTTGCTGCCCATGGAGAAGAAACTTGTGAAGGGAGTTGGGTGTAGCCCGCCGCGCCTGCGGCATCGGCACAGATCCAAATGTTCAAGTATTCATCACGTGGCCAATAAATCAAACTTTTCATTTGGTCGTCACCGGCATTGGTCAGTTCACTCACAATGCGGTTGATACCACGAGTGCAATTACCGTTCGGATCTTTGGTGGCTAAGGCAAACTCGATTCCTACGTCAGCGGTTATACCTTGGAACTCATCCACTACTAAGGCGATGTCGTTATTCAACATGCGGAAGTCGCGATTGAGGATAGATAGGCCGTTTAAAATTTGGTCGTCGGAAATGTTTTCGGATCCGTTATTGTGAATCACGTGAAAAACAACCGGAATGGTATAGATGGTCATACCACCGCCTCGGTTTTCACTGAAGTTTCTGGTGTACTCCTCGAGCCAAGCTTCTGCGCTTTCAATTTCCTGAATGCGGTCAGGGTGATTAGCGCGAATGCGATCATGCGCTTCAACTTGACCACAGAAACGATGGTCATGATCTTGAGCTGATGACAGCAATGAACCAATAAAGAGTGCAAAAAGTAAAAAAGTGTTCTTCATAGATTATCCTAAAAGGCGCGTAAAAATACACGCAGTTGGGCTCCACAGTACGATTATTCAGTTAAATACCCTACTCATAAAAGCCGTTAAAATTGGATTACTATGAAATGAAAAGGTGCCCGAGAATGGGGTTCAACCATTCGCAGACACCTTTATCATCATCTTTCACACGCTTTCACACTGCAAAACCGGTTGATAGCGATCCGGTTTA
This sequence comes from Bacteroidota bacterium, assembly GCA_039798265.1. Lineage (GTDB taxonomy): Bacteria > Bacteroidota > Bacteroidia > Flavobacteriales_D > Sanyastnellaceae > JBDKGH01. The sequence continues at coordinate 9,652 of JBDKGH010000071.1, forward strand.
GCCTTACTCCTCGTCTTACCCCAAAATGCTGATTTCTCAGCTACCAAGAACACATTCGCTGTTGGGGAAGGACTCGAACCTTCTAAGGGAGGTAGTGCAGAATTCCTTTCCAAAACCATCTGATATGATACCAACCATTCCGCAAACCATTAGAACTCCCCGCTTTCACGTTTGAAAACTGTGTTTGCCACTTTCACCACCCAACAGTGTATTTATCTGCTACAAATGTATAAAATGAGGGTTTTTTTGATCGAATCGGTTTATTTTTATTTAAAAAAATACGGAAATGATAATTTTGACTCTTATTTTTGAATTTCTTTCAATCAAGCCCTTTTTCACCCATGGAAAATTATCAACTCGACAACGTAGATCGTCAAATATTAGAACTGCTCACAGAAGATGCCTTTACACCTTACACTGAAATTGCTCGGAAGGTGCATGTAGCACCAGGCACAGTGCACGTGCGCATGCGCAAAATGGAACAAGCGGGTGTTGTGAAAAAGCCGCAATTGCAAGTAGATCTGGGTGCTCTGGGATGGGATGTTACTGCCTTTATCGGTGTTTTTTTGCAAAAAAGTGAAGACTATGGAAAGGTGGTGCGCGAACTTCAAAAAATTCCGGAGGTGCTTTCCTGCCATTATATAACAGGCACTTATTCGCTGTTTCTTAAAATCACTTGCCGCGATACACGCCACTTACGCGACGTTTTGTCTGATCGAATTCAAAAAATTAATGGCATTAGCCGTACAGAGACCTTGATCAGTTTAGAAGAAAGTTTCAATCGACAATTGAAGTGGGGGCCTACCTCTAAGTAGAGAAGCAAATAAAATGCGCGTGTATAGCCCTCAAAACCTTACTTTTGCACTCCTGATTTGGAAGGATAAGAAATGAAGAATATTCGAAATTTTTGCATTATCGCACACATCGACCACGGTAAAAGCACCTTGGCCGATCGTCTTTTGCAAGTTACTGGTACGGTTGATCAGCGCAAGCTAGTTGCCCAAACCTTAGATGATATGGACCTTGAGCGTGAAAAAGGTATTACAATCAAGGCTCACGCTATTCAAATGAAATTTAAGCACAAAGGCGAAGATTTTGTGCTCAACCTCATCGATACCCCCGGCCACGTTGACTTTAGCTACGAGGTTTCTCGTTCTATTGCAGCATGCGAAGGTGCTCTTCTTATCGTCGATGCTTCTCAAGGTATTCAAGCACAAACCATCTCTAACCTTTATTTGGCGGTAGAGCATGATCTAACCATCATTCCTATCCTCAATAAAATTGACCTTCCTAACGCCGAGCCTGAATTAGTGAAAGATCAAGTTGTAGATCTTATTGGCTGCGACCGCGACGAAATATTGATCGCTAGTGGAAAAACTGGTCAAGGGGTAGATGAAATTTTAGCTGCCATTTGTGATCGTATTCCTGCTCCAAAGGGTGATCCTGAGGCTCCACTTCAAGCGATGATCTTTGACTCGGTTTTCAATTCGTTCCGTGGTATCATCGCATACTACCGTATTTTGAACGGTACATTGAAAAAAGGAGAGAAAGTAAAGTTCATGAACCTCAACACCGAATACATTGCGGATGAGGTGGGGGTAATGGCAATGGAACTGCAACCTCGCACCCAAGTAAGTGCCGGTGATATTGGATATATTATCAGTGGTATTAAGACGGCAACCGAGGTAAAAGTGGGTGATACCATTACTACCGTTGCCAACCCATGTACAGAAGCTATCAAAGGTTTTGAAGATGTAAAACCAATGGTATTCGCAGGGGTTTATCCTGTAGATACTGACGAGTACGAAGAACTTCGTGCGAGTATGGAAAAACTTCAGCTCAACGATGCTTCGTTGGTGTTCGAACCAGAGAGTTCTGCCGCACTTGGCTTCGGTTTCCGTTGCGGTTTCTTGGGTATGTTGCACATGGAGATCATCCAGGAACGTCTCGAGCGCGAGTTTGATATGACCGTTATTACAACGGTGCCTAACGTGAGCTATAAAGCATACACAACACGTCAAGGTGTTATAGAGATTCACAACCCTTCTGAGTTGCCTGATCCAAACGTGTTGGATTATGTAGAAGAACCCTATATCAAAGCGCAGATCATTACCAAAAGCGAATTCGTTGGTGCGGTAATGACCTTGTGTATTGAGAAGCGCGGTATGCTTACCAATCAAGTATACTTAACCAGCGACCGTGTGGAGTTGAGTTTTGAAATGCCTTTGGCAGAGATTGTATTTGACTTTTACGATCGTCTAAAAACGATTTCGAAAGGCTACGCATCATTCGACTATTTCCCTTGCGGATACAAGCAAAGTGATTTGGTGAAAATGGATATTCTCTTGAATGGCGATCAAGTAGATGCTTTATCGGCTTTGATTCACAGAGACCATGCGTATGATTTGGGTAAAAAAATCTGCATAAAACTCCGCGAGCTCATCCCGCGTCAACAATTTGAGATTGCTCTACAAGCCGCTATTGGTGCGAAGATCATCGCCCGTGAAACCATCAAAGCCCTTCGTAAAGACGTTACAGCAAAATGTTACGGTGGTGACATCTCTCGTAAACGTAAACTGTTGGAAAAACAGAAAGAAGGTAAGAAGCGTATGCGTCAAGTAGGTTCTGTAGAAGTTCCACAAGAAGCATTCTTGGCGGTATTGAAATTGAATTCGTAGGATCTTTATTTTTTTCTTGAGCACTCGTTTAGGCTCTGTGACTTTACTTGAATGTGAAGAGGTTAAAGAATAATGTCCAGAATTGAATAGTGGACTTTCGATTCATCCATATCAAAGATGGCGGATTAGATCTCATTGACATGAGAAAAATCAGTATCGATGGAGATGAGGGCGATTCAATTAATCATAGAAAAGCGCTTACATTTGATAGGTAAACGAATAGGATATGAGTTACCCTTATCAGATAAAATCACGCGCAGAATACGACGCTGCATATAAACGAAGTGAAGAGAATCCCGTTGAGTTCTGGGCGGACATCGCTTCGCATTTTCACTGGAGAAAAAAGTGGGATGTCACCCTCGACTGGAATTTCGTAGAGCCACACGTGCGTTGGTTTCTAGGTGGAAAATTGAACATCACCGAAAACTGCATCGATCGCCATTTACCAGAGCGAGCAAACCAACCGGCTATTATTTGGGAACCGAACGATCCAGACGAATCGCATCGTGTATTGACCTACAAGCAGCTTTATGATAAGGTGTGTCAGTTTTCTCACGTACTGAAAAATAACGGCGTGAAAAAGGGTGATCGCGTTTGTATTTATATGGGTATGATTCCTGAATTGGCGATCGCTGTTTTGGCTTGCGCTCGTGTAGGTGCGATACACTCGGTGATTTTCGGTGGATTTTCTGCGCAAAGCATTGCAGACAGAATTCAAGACGCGCAGGCATCTTTTGTTGTTACCTGCGACGGCGCATACCGCGGAGCGAAGGATATTCCGCTGAAAAGTGTGATCGACGATGCATTGATTGGTTGTCCTTCTGTGAAAAAAGTAATCGTATGTACACGCACGCGCACTCCTGTGAGTATGATCAAAGGCCGCGATTTGTGGTTAGAAGATGAAATCAAGAAAGTAGAGTCTATGGGCTTGCATGATTTTGAGGCCGAAGAAATGGATAGTGAGGATCCTTTGTTCATTTTATACACTAGCGGAAGTACGGGCAAACCCAAAGGTGTTGTTCACACCCATGGTGGCTATATGGTTTACACGAATTACACATTCGTCAACGTGTTTCAACATCAACCCAGCGATATTCATTTCTGTACGGCAGATATTGGTTGGATAACAGGTCACTCTTACATTGTATATGGACCACTTAGTGCAGGAGCTACATCGTTATTATTTGAAGGTGTACCGACTTGGCCCGATGCTGGTCGTTTTTGGGAAGTCGTAGAGCGTTATAAGGTGAGCATCTTGTACACCGCTCCCACGGCTATTCGCAGCCTTATGGGCTTCGGCACTGAGCCAATCGAAGGAAAAGATTTGAGTTCGTTACGCGTACTTGGTACCGTGGGTGAGCCGATCAATGAAGAAGCTTGGCATTGGTATGACCAACATATCGGAAAAGGAAAATGTCCGATCGTAGATACTTGGTGGCAAACAGAAACAGGAGGTGTGTTGATTTCGAACTTAGCAGGAATCACACCCGCGAAACCATCATTTGCTACTTTGCCCTTGCCAGGAGTACATCCAATATTGGTCGATGAAAATGGCAATGAAATACTTGGCAATGGCGTAAGTGGAAACTTATGTATCAAGCATCCTTGGCCTTCCATCATTCGCACTACCTACGGCGATCATGAGCGTTGTAGAACCAATTACTTTGCTACCTATCCTAATTTATATTTCACGGGCGATGGTGCTCTTCGGGATGAAGACGGTATGTATCGTATAACAGGGCGTGTGGATGATGTATTGAACGTGAGCGGTCACCGCATAGGTACGGCAGAAGTGGAGAATGCCATCAATATGCACGCAGGTGTAGTAGAAAGTGCTGTAGTGGGCTACCCTCACGATATCAAAGGGCAGGGAATCTATGCTTACGTTATTTATCATGGTAATCACGAAGCAGATGCCAATCTGACTCGTCAAGATATTTTACAAACGGTATCGAGAATCATCGGTCCTATTGCGAAGCCAGATAAAATACAATTTGTAAGCGGTTTACCGAAGACACGCAGTGGAAAGATCATGCGACGCATCTTGAGAAAGATTGCGGAGAATGAATTAGAGAATTTGGGAGATACTTCTACCTTATTAGATCCAGTTGTTGTGGATGAGATTAAAGCGGGAAAGCTTTAAAATACACAAGAGAATAGTATAAAGGCCTCCCGGTAGTGGAGGCTTTTTTTATGCGCATAAATGGCGATAAGTGAGGTGGTATTGGGCATAACAAAAACTTGGAAATGTCGAAAAATTTTAGGTAAAGACCTTATAGGTCTTAGACCTATAAGGTCTAGTACTAAATTTGTCGCTATGAAACAACTATTTGTTATCAGCATACTACTACTCTCCCTTTATGGCTGCAATTCACTCGAAACCGACGCCTCCAAAATGGCGTCTATGCAATGTGAAGTAAAGGCTTTGACCCTTCAAGCCATGTCAGGCGACGAGGCGGCTGCAGATGCAGCTCAAGAGATGTATGAGGAAATAGAGGCTCTTCGTGTGGAGATAGAGCAGAAGTATCCGCGATTAGAAGATCAAATGAAAATTAGACAGCTGGTATTCGAAGAATCAGCTGAGTGCAGATAGTTCGGCTTGTTGAAGTGCACAACCGAATAGTTGTTCGGTATGATGCATCAGCTTGAGTTTCACTTCGTCTATATTTACCTCGCGGCCTAACTCGGCTTGAAGGCTTGTCACTGCTTTATCATCAATGCCGCAAGGCACAATGTTTTTGAAGTAATTCAAATCGCTGTTCACATTAAAAGCATATCCGTGCATGGTAACCCAACGGCTACATTTCACGCCGAGGGCGGCTATTTTGCGAGCTTTTTGGGGATCGTCACCATCTATCCAAACGCCTGTGAGTCCAGCTACGCGGCCTGATTCGATGCCGTATTCTGCAAGAGTGCGTATGATCGTTTCTTCGAGGTAACGAAGGAAGAGGTGTATATCCGTAAAGAAATGATCAAGATCCAAAATGGGATAGCCCACTATTTGTCCGGGGCCGTGATAGGTGATATCTCCACCGCGATTGATGGGATAAAAAGTGGCACCGATATTTTTTAATCCCTCTTCATCTACGAGAAGATGCTTGAGATCGCCGCTTTTACCTAAGGTATATACGTGGGGATGTTCTACGAAAAGAAAGTAGTCTTCCGTTTTTTCTTGTGCGTCTGCGCTGCGCGATCGGTTGTCAAATTTGGTTTGAACCGTTTTTCCAAAAAGCTTTTCCTGCAGATCCCAACAGGCCTTGTAGTCCATCTTCCCCAAATCCGCAAAATGTACTAAGCGAGTTGGAGAAGATGGATCAATGGCCGAAAATTCTTCTACTTGACTAGATTTTTGAGAGCTCATTTTTCAAGAAAATGATAGCTGGTATAGCCACCGCGTCTTCGTTGCGCAATTCGGCTAAATCAATGCTCAACCAGTCGCCGAGGTGAATGAGGTAAAGTGAGCGCTCGATACGATTGCTTCCTTTGCTCCATGCTTCGATGATAGTGTCACATTTTTCACCCATCAATTTTTTACAGATCTCCATGCGCATTTGTGAACGCTTGTGATCGTCCTCGTTGCGAAGAATGATAACCGCTACGCGATTGTCACCACCAGTCCAACCCACCAATTCGTTGTGGTTCATCTCTGGGAATACATGGTGAGAACAAAGCATTTTAGAGTTCTCGTTGATCTGCTGGCGCCAGCGTATAGCAACACCTTCGTACATCGCCTCTGAATAAAGAATCGGAATGCGACTCACAATTTTATCGGAAATGGACTTAGATGTTTCGCGAATTGCACCAATGTTATTTTCAATCAAAGCAATGCTGCCTTCTACTTGAGCTTCGAAATCGTTGTTGATGATACCGTAAGCCGCCAACACAAAGAACTGTTGAATGGCGCTGTATCCGAACATCGATCTGGGAGGATTGCCACCTGGAATGAAGATGCAGTTGAGGCCTTGTTCTTTTGCAAATGCACCAATTTTTCCACCGCTAGTAATACAAGCGATTTCCGCTCCTTTTGCTTTTGCTTCGTGGAAGGCAGCAACTGTTTCTTCTGTATCGCCGCTATAGCTTGAGATAATTACTAAAGTCTCTGGGCCTACAAAAGCTGGCAACACATAGTCGTTTGTACACACGATAGGAAGAGCGCTTTGCTCTGCTACCAATTGTGAAACGATTTTACCACCGATACCCGAACCACCAAGTCCTGAGATAACGATGTTAGAGATAGTTTTTGAAGGACGGGTGAGAGTTGCCGCACGGCCAATTGCCAATGCTTCTCTCAAATGGTTAGGAAATGCTTCTACTAGCGCTTTCATTTATTCTGTTTTTTCTCTACAAATATAGTAAGTGTACTTCTTACACGAAGCTATTTCGCGGTGTGCGGTGCAAATAAAACCAAAATTTGCCTCGAAGTGAGGTTTAATGGGGGATTTCATGAAATTTTAATGCAACTTGGGCACTGAAAATCAAGGGCTAAATGGAGAAGTGGAGCGTTCGATATACGAAACTCGGTGTTCTTCGCGTTTTTGGCCTAAGGTTTGAAATACGGCTTTTTATGAAAAAGACCTTCCTCATATTCGCCCTCTCTGTATTAGCCATGACTAATGCTATCGGGCAGGCTACAAAGCCGGCCAAGGTCAAACTGGACTACCTTCCTGCTCGACCTTTGCGCACTGTAACCAACAAAGCCTTCAAGGCTGGTGAAAAAGTGACCTACCGTTTACACTATGGTATGATCAACGCAGGTACAGCAACGATCTCTGTTAACGAATCGAAACAAAAATTTAATAATCGCGAGGCCTACCACATCGTAGGTGAAGGTCAAAGCATTGGTTCTTTCGACTGGTTTTTCAAAGTGCGTGATAAATACGAAACATACATTGACAAAGAAGGGATGTATCCTCACCGATTTGTACGCAATACCGATGAGGGCGGATACAAGATCCATCAGGATTACACCTTTTATGCAGAAAAAAGGGCGTATAAAAATCAGAAGGGTGAGGCATATATGACTCCTGATTTCGTTCAGGATATGTTGAGTTCCTATTTCTATGCCCGCACAATTGACTATTCGAAGATGAAGAAGGGTGACATCATCACCATCATGTCGGTGGTGGACGATGAAATTTTTCCTCTAAAGATGAAATACATTGGCAAGGAGCAAATCACCATCGATGCAGGTACATTTAACTGTATCCGTTTTGCACCTGTAGTTCAGAAGGGTCGAGTATTCAAAAAAGAAGAAGACCTCAGCGTATGGGTAACGGACGATGCCAATCACATACCCGTTCTCGCCAGCGCGAAGATCTTGGTAGGATCGGTGAAAATGGAGTTGACTTCCTATACTGGTTTAGCTAATCCAGTCGCGAAGGTGAAATAAGTAGAAACGAATCGAGTAGAAAGGCCCCAGAATTTCTGGGGCTTTTTTGTTATGCGATTTTATGCCTTTTGATTATATATACTATCAGATGGATAGGACCTTATAGGTCTTAAGACCTATAAGGTCTTTACCTAATTTTTTTTGATATATCCAAATTTTACATATTCCCCGTCAAACAGCGAATACATCTATTTATGCATTTAGACGAGCATACAGATTTTCTAATATGCAAAAAAAGGGCTACCTCTTTATAAGAGATAGCCCTTTTTGAGAACGAATATCTTCTACCTACTCAATCGTAGCGATACACTTCAATTCAATAGCAATAGGCGTAGGTAGCGAGTTGATCTCAACTGTTGTGCGACAGGGTTGTGCGTCTTTGAAGTACTCTGCATAAAGACGATTGTAAGTGTGAAAATCGCGCTTCATGTTTACAAGGAAAACAGTTACGTCAACTAAATTTTCCCACTTGCTGCCGCTGGCTTCTAAAATGGTTTTTACGTTTTGAAAAACACTGTGGCATTGCGCCTCGAAATCAAACTCGATGAAGTTGCCGTTTTTATCGAGCACCAATCCTGGTACGCCGCTGTCTGTGGCATCGCTGCCCGCTACGCGAGGTCCTACTCCTGAAAGGAATAATAAATTGCCCACCCTACGAGCGTGTGGATATAGACCTACGGGTTTCGGTGCTTGGTTGGTACTGATACGTTCAGACATAGTCTTTTTTTTACAAATATACGGAGACCTTTTTTCCTTACTTCTTTTGAAAGGTCTTGCTTTCAATTATCCCATCATTGCCAATGAGGTTCATGGTGTAAGTACCGGTTGCTAACGTGGATACATCCCAGTTTTCTCTGAAGTCATAAGGCATGTCGCCATCTGTTTTGACATCGTGTGTAAATACAACCTCACCAGCTTCGTTTTTTATCTCCATTCGAAAAAGTGGAAGGTTGCCATACAATCGGGCATTGATGTTTTTTTCTACCCAATAAGGATAGCATACCCATTCGCAACTGCGGTATCCTTCATTTTCCGCAGGAGAACAATAGGCTAACCATTCGAAGAAAGCAGGAAATTGTTGACTCCAATTTTTTTCATTATGTTCGGCATTGGCCACAGCGTGTATTTGAATGTCGCCTGTTTCGTAGCCTTTGCCTTCCATCTGATCGCGAAAAAGCACCATATCTTTGATCATCTTTTCGCTTTCTTGCTCACCAGCGGTCATGTAAATATTACTAAAGTCATTCTTCTCGTGTGTTGATATGAGTTCTAGTAATTCGGATTGATTAAACCAAAACGCAGGAGAAAAAATTCCTGCTCGAGAGAAGACATCGCCGTGCTTCAATACGAGATAAGCGGACATCAGTCCACCGAGGGATGAACCTGCAGTGTAAGTGGCTTCGCGTGAAGGATCGGTGATAAAGTTGGCGTCTATTGCGGGTTTAAGTTCGTTGATGATAAATTGAGCGTAAGCTTCGCCTTTCCCGCCGCCATTGTAGGCTTCATTGCGCCAAGGAGCGAGTTCGTTTATGCGCTCGGCTCCACCGTTGTCAATACCTACTACAATCATCTCTTGACAAAGGGTGTTCGCAAATGTTTGCAGCGTTTCATCCACATTCCATTCACCAGCGAAAGAGGTTTTTTGATCGAACAGATTTTGTCCATCATGCATGTAAAGAACGGACATTGGATATTCCGCTGTGGCATAACTAGCAGGGATGTAAATCCATACTCTGCGATAGGCATTAAGAGCAGCGGAGAAAAAAGATTGGGTGAGAATCCGTACTTCGGGTGTTACGGTATGTTGAACGCCTAGGTCTGTCCAACTTTCTACGGTTACTTCAATGGCTTCTTCTGCTGTATGAGTCCATTGTCGTGGTTTCAACTCGATCCCTTTTTCATCTCCTTCGGGCACATAGATGTTTTGAAAGTGATTTTTTTTGTAAAAAAGAAAAGAAAGTTTAGTTCCGTATTTGGCGGGGATGTTGACGTAGAGTAAGCCATTATCATCCGTTAACAGCTTGTATTGCTCTTCTCCTTTTTTCCAATCATTGAATGAGCCGGCAATGTAAATGGAGTCTAATATGCCCGTCAGTTGTGGTGTTTGGGTAATTGCAATACGCAATTGCGCCCAAGTGTTGACTTGAGCGCAAAGCAGCACTGTGAATAAGGTTATTCGACCAATCAAGGTTGATGTTGTAGTTTGCCGGTTTGAGTTTGGTTGCCGATGTGTAAAATGTATAAGTAGCTTCCTTTAGGTAATACACCTCTCGGATACCATTTCAGTTGACGATCTCCGGGCTGCATTTTTCCTCCTTCGATGGTGTCTACTTTTTTACCTGTTATATCCAATATGTCGATATAAACATTGGCGGCTGTTTTACAATTGAAATCAAAAGTGACCTGATTTACAAACGGATTAGGATACACCCGAACGTTTATTCGGTTATTAGTCACCTCGTTTACACCCACGCCGGGAACAGGAAGTAAGTTGCCGGAATAAATACCATTTCCATGAGTAGCGACTACTATTTTACCATCACTTGGACGGGCCTTCACCATATTGACAATCACATTGCCAATGGTATTAGGAGCTTCCAGTGACCATATGGTATTAGCACCATCAAGAAGAGAGGTGCTGTATAGTCCTGTGCTTGTGGCAGCGAAGTACTGCTGAGGAGTGCTCGGATAGATTTCTACCCAGTACACAGCAGGACCAGCTCCTGTGCCATCGAGGTTTTCTTCAAGGTTTCCGCCTACATCTGTCCAAGTAGTACCTCCATCGAGTGTATGGAAAATACTTGGACGATTGTAGTTGGAGAAGCTGAGCATTACTTCGTTTTCATCGTAATCATTAACGTTTACGCAAGAAACATAACTGTTGGCTGGAAAATCGTCACCGGTAAGCGTAGTGCGCACAGGAGTTGGGCCGTAGCAATTGTCAATTTTGTAGCATCGACCTTGAGTGGTTCCGTAATAAATGACATTCGGATTGTCAAGTGTTTTGTCGAGCGATGAAATGGCTCCTGCGGTGGTAGGAATGAAACTCTCGTTGATGGCGATCCAGTTACTTCCAGGAAGCGAATTGTAGTAGTTACCGGTAACGGGTATAGAACTCACTTGAGGTAAGTAGAAAATAGTTCGATTAGAGGAGATGAATAGATCATCATGATTGCTTGGGTCAAGCACAAAAGGATTAATGAAAAGGAAATTATCTTGGTTATCAGGATCTATTCGTTCGGTTCCTGTTAGTGTTCCATTAGTGGAAACGGTCTTTTTGTAAATACGACCATTTTGTGAGCTACTAATTACATACCCAACGCCTGGAGGTATGGCGCAGTAAGCTCCGTCATCGGCATGTACTTCTTTCCAGTTTTCATTACTGTCAGAGGTATGAGTCATCCAAGTACCATTGTCTTGCATTCCGCCCATTACGTAGTCACTGAATGAAACCCCTTGTTCCATTGCAACGGTGTAGAACTGAGTAGTCAGATATCCGTGGTTGAGAGGAGTCCAAGCCACGCTGTCCGCAAGACAATCGCTGGTTTTGTAAACACCACCGTCGTTGGCATTAAACATAACGGATGGATTACTTGGGGAAAAAACAAAGTAGTGTTGATCGCTGTGATGGCTGGGGTAGCTATAGTCAATGGGGTTATTTACATTACAACGATAGCCTCCAATCCAACGGTTTGCTGGAGTGGCAAAAGCATCGTCGCTACGATGGATGTTTACACCACCAATGAAAACGGTATTGGCTTGCGTGGGATGGTGTGCTAAGCACAAATCATAACTGAATTGTGAACGGAAGGTTCCGAAGTCAAAATCGGCACCAATGAATAGCGTGCATGGATCGTCCGGAAGATTATCACTGCGATTATCCCACAGTCCTCCTGTTCCTGATCCGTTTCCTGAAACGTAGGTGTATTTGTAGAAGAAGTGGCCAATGGGCAGAGATGAATTATTGATGGATTCTCCTAGGAAATAAATTTCGTTTTCATTTTGTGGGTTAAAGCACATCACAGTGCGGCGAAGATTGGGTATTTCGGGCGATACTGGGTCAATGGAGTTCCAGTTGATGCCGTCTTCTGAGCGGTAGAATCCACCTCCATTACTTACGTTATCACTGAAGGTAGCATATAATATTCCTGAAGGTGTCATCATTACATGAACGAATTCTGAAGGTCCGCTAGAGAAGCCTAGAACTTGACTCCATGTTTCGCCCCCATCAGTGGAGCGGATAATTCCATTGTACACTGCCGCGTACACTACGTCTTGTGTGGTATTGGTATGGTCCACTACAATGTTCCAAATGAAGTCATAGCTACCATTTTGAAGTACGTTTTGTGGTGTGCCACTTGCTGTGCTAGCGAGTGAGGCCCATGTTTCGCCATTGTCGGTACTTTTAAAAATACCATCACCACTGAATAGTGAAGTGAAGCTCGTTCCTGACACTACGCCATAAAACTCTTCTCCTGTACCCATATACCAAGTGTTTTCGTGACCAGGGCGTGTATCTTGGGCGATATAGCTAACGCTGTGAATTTGGGAAGGAGTTGTTTTTTTCTCCCAAGTTAAACCTCCGTCGTTGGAAGCCCAAAGTCCGCCTGTTACTGCTCCAGCAAGAATATGGTTTTCATTGAGCACGTCGAGAACCATGCAACGACTGCGGCCTCCTTTGTTGATGGGGCCACGAGCCATCCAATTGATATCGCGCTGTCCCTCTGGAACATTCGGTAGTCTTTTGGCAAAGGCGAGCGAGCGTCTTTTGATATCCTCCGGTATCATGCCTGTTTCTGGGTCGCGGTGCCTGAGGTACTCGTAATATTTTCGGCTGCTGCGATTTATACCATGTCCTTCACCTTGGGCCGAGCCATTGGGTGCTTGAATATTCATGATAAAAAAGGATAACACGGCAAAAGAAGCCAGAAGTAGTCCGAGGGTCCACTGTCTCATAATGAAGTTTTTTGGTCGCACTAAATTAGTGGAACCGACCGCTATGACCTAAAAAAGTTATAAAAGAAGCTTGGAGTAAAAATGATTGTTACTTTCGGAAAAACGTAGCGCCCATGCGAATGCTTCAATTTTTATCTGTATCGAGTAAGGTTTATGCTATTGCGATGATACTATTGGCTGTAGGAGCAGCGAATTATTTTTATAGCCAAGGCAGTAAATTCGAAGTAGTCTCCGTGGCTTTGCTGATGCTCGTTCATGCGGTTTGTCAGTTAGTCTACTCATTTCACACCTCGATTTTACTGGATATGAAGGAGTTTGAAGAACATAGCACCTTAGATAACGATATGCTTTTTGAGGTGGGTGAGTCAGAGGTCGTGTCTGTGGCTGGTTGGGCTGTGGCTATGGCGGTGGTGGCTTCTTTCGTTGAGTTGGGATTAGCATTAATGGGGATGAGGTATTTGGGTTTTATTTTTCAAATAGATTTTTCTAAAACACGCGAAGTTTTGGCGGGTTTAATCTTAGCGATAGGATTGGTTGGCGGATTATCTAGCGCCTATTACAACGTGCGCACCTGGAATTTGAAACGGGTGAATACACGAAAAGGTGTTTAAAAGCGTTCGTTTGATGATGCCTAGCATGTAGGTTAGGCAGGTATATTTGACGCTGTTATGAGATCACTTCTTTTATTCTTTCTTCTTTTTACTTCTATGCACCTCATCGGGCAGCGTCAGGAGTATAAAGATTTTTATCCCAACGGAAAAGTTCGCAGTGAGGGTATCTATCAGCGCGGATTTGAAGATAGCCTTTGGCATTACTACTATGAAACGGGGGTGTTGCAAGAGGCTACTAATTATCGCATGGGAAAATTGAATGGCAGTGTGATGCGCTATCACCCGAACGGTAAATTGATGGTGGAAGGTTATTTTAAGTGGGATAAGCAAGATAGCATCACCCGTGTTTTCACCGATACGGAAATAAAGCTGGAAGAAGGTCATTTTGCTAAAGGGTTGAAGATCGGTTTGTGGTATACTTTTCAAGCCAATGGCGATTCGTTGAGCATCGAAAACTATACCGATACTGCCGTCTATTTAATGGCCTTTTGGCAGGGAAAGAAGAAGATCATTATCGATGGTAACGGGGTGATTGAAGAACGATTTGAAAGCGGTAAACTCATGAACGCAACACGTTACATGGGAGGCTTGAAAAATGGACTGTTTGAAGCCTATTATTCCTCAGGTAATATTCGTGAAAAAGGAAATTATTTGAATGGCAAAAAGGATGGCTCATGGGAAGAGCGTTTTCCCTCTAAGGAGTTGAAGAAAAGAGCGACCTATGTCGCCGGAACCTTATCGGGCAGTTATGAAGAGTGGTTTGAAAATGGTAAACCCAACGTCAAAGGCGAATATGCCAATGGGGTAAAAACGGGTTATTGGACGTGGTATTTGGAAGCAGGTGGTAAGGATATGGAAGGATCTTTTGAGGAGGATCTGCAACAGGGTGATTGGATATTTTGGTTTGCCAATGGTCAAAAAAATTATTGGGGCACCTACAAAAAAGGAAAGATGGATGGGCAATGGACCTATCAATATTGGGGGGGCGAAAAATGGAAAGAAGGATATTATAATGACGGTGTGCGCAATGGGCCTTGGAAAGTATGGTATGAAAACGGACAATCGCTTCAAGAAGGTCAGTTCAAAGATGATAAAGAAGAGGGCACGTGGATTAGTCATTATGACAACGGAAAGATAAAAGACCAAGGCTCTTACACTAGCGGAAAGATGGCTGGAAAATGGGAGGGTTTTTATCCTAATGGAAGCAAGAATTACATGGGCGAATGGGCAGAGGATAAGAAAATAGGAACATGGGCTTATTGGAATGAAAAAGGAAAGCCGGAGAAATTTGAAACTTATAACGAAAAAGGAGAATTGAATGGTCCTGCGGAGACTTACACTGAGAATGGTAAGTTAGAAAGTAAAGGGAATTACAAGGAAGGAAAACCAGACGGCGAATGGGAATACTTTTTCGAGAATGGAGGCAAGTTGCGCACCTGCACTTACAAGGAGGGGAAACTCAACGGGAAGTCTATTGTTTATTCGAATCGCGGTGGAATCAGTGAGGAGGCGAACTATAAGAATAATCGTTTACACGGTATCTATATTCGATACGATGAGAAGACGGGTAAAGAAATGGCGAAATACAAGTATGAAGATGGAAAAGTGGTGAAGGTACTTGTTGGTCAGCCTATTCGTACGATGGAGTAATTACTTGGCCACAACGTTTATTCTTTTTTCGAGTTGATTGCCACGATCATCAACCAATGTAAGTATGTGCGAACCTGGAGTAGGATGTATCTCGAGTTGATGATTTTTCTTCGTTTCTCCAATAAATACATTATCGATATGCCAATATATGGTAGCATCGCTTAGCTCATGAGTAGCCTCTAGTACTACTTTTTCGTAGGTGCCTGCTAGGTTTTTAGGGATGTAAAGGGTAGAGTTTGATTTTGGATAAATCAGTCCTATGGGCGAACGATCGTTCGGTTGACAATTGGGGTCAAACGGAGGTGTAACTTTATACTCGGGATGATGGGATGCATAATAGTAAGCTTGAACAGGTGGTAAAATGAACCACGGTACATTCTGCATTTCATAGGTATTGTAGCACGAGCTGTTCACTTGTAAATCTCCAGTAGCATTGAGGTGTATTATTTGATGATACCGGCAGGGTGTTGATTCTAATCCTTTGGTCGGAACATAAACGGTATCGCGCTCGGTGCAATAATCGGTAGCGAGCATGCCACTTTGACGGCACACTTCTGTTTCAGCGAGATCGTCGAAAGGTGTCTTGAACCATGAGCGGTTTGGTAAATAATCGAATACATCAAATAGAATAGGTGCCGCCGCTGTGAGCCCCGTTAATTCTGGACGACCTTGACCGTCGGCATTTCCTACCCATACGCCTACTACATACTCTGGTGTGGTTCCTACTGCCCAAGCATCGCGATTACCGAAGCTAGTCCCTGTTTTCCATGCAATGGGTTGACCAGAGCTATAGGCTTCCCAACCCAACTCAGATTCGGGCCTGTTCACTTCGAGTAATGACTGATAAGTAGCGTATATAGCGCCGGCAGATAATAGGGGGTATTTTTCTTCTTCATTGGAACCGTTTTCGTGTTTGGTTAAAAACCGATCGGTGTAGGTGTTTTTATAATATTTTCCGCTGCTTTCGTAATACCGAACGAGCGTTCGACTCATAGAAGCATAGGCATGTGTAATATCCCATAAAGTTCCTTCTGCGCCACCGAGAATAATGGATAGTCCATAATGATCTGCGGGTTGGTTGAGTGTACTGAGGGGCAATTTTTTTAAGAAATGATAAAATCGCGGATATCCATAATCACGCAGTAGAATAACGGAAGGGATGTTCAGAGACCGCGATAAAGCGCGATTAGCTGGTACGGCTCCATCAAAAGTTTCCGAGTAGTTTTGAGGAGCAAAACCATCGTATTCTATCGGGATGTCAGGAATGAGTGTGTGAGGCAATATTCTTCCCTCTTGAAGCATTGCGGCGAATAAAAAGGGTTTTAATATACTTCCAGTGCTTCTTCGCGCTTGGATGATATCAACCATGTTGCTATAGCGATTTTTGGCATCGCGGGTATTGCCTACGTAACTAATAACATTACCAGTTTTTACCTCAACAACGAGAATGGCGATATTGTGCACTTCATTGCTTTCTAATGTCGATAAATGGCGTTGGGCTATATCTGCTACTTGTGTTTGAAGATGAGGATCAATGGTGGTATAATGTCTTAGTCCTTTACCTTCTCGTTTTGTGAGATGTTGTAAAAGATGAGGAGCATGTTGCGGAAGCGGAAAGGGCTTTTGGGGGAGTGGTTCGAGAAAACTCAGTTCCACGGTTTCTTCATCGATTAGTCCGTGGTGAAAAAGTTTTAGAAGCAAGCGGTTGCGTTTTTCTCTTAAACGGTCTTGGTTTTTTCCTGGAAAAATAAGAGAAGGCGCATTGGGTAATACGGCCAAGGTAGCCGATTCGGCCCACGATAATTGATCGGGAGATCGACCGAAATAACGCCATGCCGCTGCTTCTATTCCCACAACGTTTCCACCATATGGAGCGTTATTGGCGTACATAGAAAGTATTTCGTCTTTACTGTAGGTGCATTCAAGACGAAGGGCCATAGTCATTTCCAATAACTTTTCTAATGATGTTCTTGGTGGGTTTTTTCTACTAATTCGAATGACTTGCATGGTGAGCGTACTGCCTCCACTCACTACTTCGTTGCTTGAAATATTCTGTTTTAAAGCGCGAAAGATGGCTGGTAGGTAAATGCCATTATGATCGTAGAAATGCTCGTCTTCAAAATGAAGAAGAGCTTGTTTGAATTTGTAAGGGATGCTATCGCTGGTTGGGAATCGCCATTGACCATCTTCGGAAATAGTTGCACTCAAAAGGCTTCCGTCATTGGCTAAAACAACGGTGCTGCGTGCATCGATAAAGAGTTGTTTAGGAAGCAAAAAAATAAACCAGATCAATCCTCCGAGGAAGATTAATCTGGCTATCCATTTTCTGTTTACCAATGCGATGCGTTTCATTTATTTTGATGCGAGTGAACTTCCATTCACTACTTCAATCCAACGACCTTTGGTTCGGGCATTTATGGAAGAATCGTACATCGCTTCGCAATTAACCCCGGCCAAATAGAATCTTCCGAGGTAGGCTGCTGTCAGTTTCATGCGATAGGTGACACTGGTTTTTTGTACTAGGTCAAAATAGTAACTTACGCGGTCATCACGGATATCTTGATAGGTAGCAACATCTGATTTCATGGCGCCGGCATTGGTTTCCATGCGGCTATTGATGATTTCCCAGCCACTGGGGAACATTTCTGTAAGCGCCAGTTCATCGTATTTAGGACCAAGGCCATTGTGCGCAACGGTGACATTAGCATAAAAATCGGTGCCTTGCTCTAGACGGCCTACATCAATGGAATTGCCTTTGATGTCGGTATAATCGACTTTTATGATGAGACCATTAGCGGAGGGTGTTTCGTTGCCTATGGTTGGTTTTCCGCGCAGGATGAGACGTGCGTACATCACTCCTGTTGATGTGTTTTTGACCGATAGATTGTTACCACTAGATTTAGCAGAAAGTACTTCACTAACATAAGGGCGCTGTGAAGTTTTTTCTACTGCTGTTTTGCCATTAAGGGTATAAACAAACTTGACGTTTTTACCTTGCTGTCCACCCGCATATTTTGAAATGGCTAGCAAGCCATAAGCCGTTGTTTGTGTGCTACACCAATCTGGCGAACTGAGTTTTTTCGAAAGTTCTTGCACCAATTTGCCAGCTTTAGCGCGGTCGTCGAGTAGAGCAAGTGTTTCGATGATCATAGCCTCATCGCGCCATTCTGTGCCGTAAGTGTAGTCCAAATCAGTGTACGGTGCGATGACTGTACTTAACGATTTAACTAAAGTTTGGGCTGTTGTTTTTTGCCCCGCTAATACATAGGCAGCAGCGAGTCGCCATTTAGCTGCAATGCTCAAATTGGGTTGTTCTTTCAATCTATTCATTGCGCCCATTTCCGCTTTTCCGGCTAAGGCCAGTGTGTACAATCGATAGGCTTGATTGAGATCGGACATTTGCCAATAGATATTACCGCTGTTGGCCGCCATTGGGCGCCAATTGAGGGCTGATCTTTTTTGGTATTCAACCCATTTACTTTCAAAACCACTCGGTAGAGTATATCCTTTCGCTTTTGCTTCAAGCATAAAGTGACCGGCATAGGTGCTGCCCCATTCATCTTCTTGAGTTTCACCAGGCCAATAACTTAAACCTCCGTTTTTCGTTTGGAATTTGTTGAGGCGATTGATAGCGGCCTTGATGTTTTCAGCGGCCTTCACTTTTTCCTTATCGCTCATGTCAATTACATCGGCCAAGTAGAGTTGTGGGAAAGCGCCACTCGTGGTTTGTTCAATGCAGCCATGAGGATATTCGAGCAAATATTTCAATCGTCGTCCGAAATCGACCGGAGGTAATCCGCTTAATTCGAGCACGGCTGTTTGAGTGCCGGCCATTCCAATTAGATCGAAAGGTGTTTTCCAAGTTTGCCCGGCATCGACTACGGATTGGATGATATCGGTATTGAATGCGTTTGGATTTCGCACATCGATTTCTATTTCGTATGTGCTTTTGAAATTGCCAGAACTCACTGTTACTTTTACTTTTCCAACGCCTTCTTTTTCGGCTACTTTCAGTCCATAGTTGACCACTTGATCACCCGGTTCAGTGAAGCGAATACTTTGTGTGCCGTTGCCTTGTAGTTTCAACAGCTCGTTTGGTTCAACGGTTACTTTTACATCTTTAATGTTTTTATCCATGGCAAAAACATTCACGGGCAGCTTTACTTCTTCACCCGGGCTAAGCGTGCGGGGAAGGGTGGCGAGCACCATGAGAGGTTTTTTTACAGGAACAGATTTTTCTGCGTTCCCATAAGCCAAGTCTTTTCCAGCCACAACCATTACGCGCACTGCTCCTACGTAGTTGGGCATATCGAAGGTGTGCTTTTTCGATTGACCTGCATTCACTGTGAATGGGCCGGCATAGATGACAACAGGTTTGAAGCGGTTAGCGCGATTCTTTGCTTTTCCGTTTCCTTCATCGGATCCGCCTACACTTAATAGTTTTTCTAATTTGGAACCATAAGCACCAATTACTTGATCGTACATATCGAAGGTATTGACACCAAGCGCTTCACGCGCGTAGAAATAGTTCCACGGATCGGGAGTTTTGAAACGCGTAAGATCGAGTAAACCTTCGTCAACAATGGCAAGGGTATAGGTCATGGCTTTACCACTTTTTTCGGATACTGTGACATCAAATGTTTTCTCAGGCTCGAGTTCATTTTTCATTGTGATCACCGGACTCAAATGCGAACTAGGATTTTCTACGAACAGAGGAGTTACACCATACAACCGAATGGGCATATCATTGGCCGTTTGGTTATGCGGTTGTACGAGGGTAACATTGACGTAGGCATTTGGCGTCATGTTTTCTTTTGTTTTGAACGTAAATGACGTAGTAGGTTTTGACGTTTTTACCCAATGTGTTTCTAGCACGCGAGTGCCATTTTCGATGGAGATAAGAGCACGACCTATACCTGAACTAGGAAAAGTTACAGTACATTCTTCACCGAGGTTGTATTTGTCTTTATTCGTGTTGACCACAAGCATGCTAGCGCCACCGGGGTTTTCGGTTTGGGCGCGGCCAGCCCATCCGGGCCAATCGACATATACCGTTTTCCCAGCAGTGTGGCCGCTTTCGGTGTCTTGTATTTGCACGAGATAGCGACCCCAGTCGGGATATTTAACTTGGAATTTAAAGCTTCCGCGGCCATCTGTACCAGAACCGAATGATCCTTCGGCTATAGGCGTTGCACTTTCATCTCCTACGAAATTGACAAAGTCATCCGAATTTTTTTCCCACCACCAGCGCCATTGTACTTTGTAAACTTTCCAAGTTAGGTTGCTGCGCTTGGCAGGTTTACCGTTGGCATCAACGGTCATCACTTCTACTTTGTGATCAGTATCCGTGAGGAGCATTCCTCTTTCCGCGTCGCCTTTGGGAAGTTTTAATCCTACAAAATGGGTGTAAGGAGCATAGGGGATGGAGAATCGATCGACTGAAAAGTCGCCACCTTCCTCAAAAACTTTCACATTGAAATTCGCATTCACCATACCAGGAGCGATACCGTCTAATTGGATATTCATGCCCACATTGGCTTCCCCTTGTGCATTGATTTGACCATCAAAAATGACTTGTTCTTCCGGAACAAAAGAGGTAGTAGGATCGTCGAAATAATAGTCTTTGTAACGATCGAATACTGTGGTGGTACGGCTAAAAGTGGCTGTAATGTTAGCCTTTAAGTTTTTGGCTGTAGCGCCGTGGAGCCATTTTGCAGAGAGCTTTCCACTGAGTGATTGGTCGAGAGCAGTGATTTTTTCTTTACCAAAATCGAGAGCTAATTTCAACCGGTTTGGTTTGATGGTTTCGACTTTGATGGTTTTAGAGAAGGTAGCACCTCCAACCCGAACATTGGCTTGATAGTTTCCTGTTTCGGCATCGGCGTCAGTTTTACATGTGAAGCGATAGAAGCCATTCTCTCCTTTACTCTTTACCATTTTTTGAACAACTTGACCACGAGGGTTGATTAGTTCAAATTGGACAGGGTGATTTTCGGGAAGTGTTTTTTGTTTGTCTTCTAGCATGAACGATACAAACAGCGAATCGCCTGGACGCCATACTCCGCGCTCTCCATAGATAAATCCTTTTAGCCCTTTTTCAGTTGCCGTTCCGGTTACATCAAATGTGCTCAGCGAAAGGGCGTGTCCACCGTCTAATTTCAGGTATCCACGTTGTTTGTCTTTTTTCGCGACTAAAAGAAAGGGAACACCGTCCACTTTTTCGAGTTGAGCCTCTCCTTTGGAATCGGTAGTTACAGAGGCGAGTACTTGTTGCTGAAAGTTCAGCACTTCGAGTGTTACACCAGATAATGGTTCGGTGGTGCGCAAATCGGAAACAAAGAATCGCATTGATCGGTCATTACCACTTTTAGTGATGATACCGATGTTAGAGGCGAGAATGTTTTTGCCTACGGCTTTTCTGTTTTTGTAATAGGCCGGATCGCACGGATTGTCCTGATTGTTCCAATCGTAGTAATCTTCGTAATATTCATCGTAGCCATAGTCTTCATAAAAATCCCAATAGCTGAATTCATTTTCCGCATCGGCCTCATCTTCTGTGGATGTCATGCCGTCGTTTTCTTCTTCTTCAGTGGATGTGCCATCACAATGGTAAAGACTATACGACCTTTTAAAA
>JBDKGH010000072.1:0-16396 GCA_039798265.1 Bacteroidota bacterium
TAGGTACAGAAGTGTTACCTATGTACGACCAGTTACCGGGTTGTGAATTGTTTAGACCAAACATCTCTGGTTGGTTTTGCATAGCACGGTAAATGGCATCAGGCGCGAAACGCGTACCATCGGGTGCCACGCGAGGCTGCATGAAATTTTCCCAACGCTTAAACTGTTTGTATCCCTTTCCCCTTTCGTATGGACGGTTATTCCAATAGTTTTTAAATTGAGATTGAACCTCAAAGAAGTTTGCATTGGGATCTTGCATCAACTTTGAGAAGTCGGGTTCTTGACCAGAAGAAAAATAGAATAAACCAAAGAACAAGTACAAAATGATACTTACTCTTTTGAATAATGCGTTCAAGCTGAAGGGTCTGCTCATAAACATAGACAGGTTGTGTTTTGGTTTTTGGTCTTACTTACAAAGTTAATTTATTCTTAAGCTATACAAACATGAATTTCACCCGTCTAACGAAAAAAAATCCCTGTTCAGTTGCCCAAAAATTTGATCGCCCAAAAAACGGACTTGGTGTTCTACAAAAACTCACTCAACGAAAAAAAAAGGTCGAAATGCCTTTCATAATCAACAGACTACACTTCAGAGGAGAAGCCTTTTTATGAACATAAAATGAACTAGGCGTCAAACTGTGTTGAACGATACTAATTTTGCCCTACTTCGAAATTCGATGTACTGGTCTCCATCCGGAAACGAAAGGCATGATGAGTAGAATACATAATCAAGAGTAACAAGTCCGGTGTTCCCCACCGGACTTGTTTTTTTTTATAGTCAGCGAAAACACTTGATTCCACTTTAATTTTACCCCCATGAAATCAGTCATCGGGACTTCTGTAGCAGAAGCTGGAAAATTTTTGACAGATGGGCTTACCGTTGGTATGCCTACCGAAACTGTATATGGTTTAGCGGCTAATGCATTAAATGCTACTGCTGTCGCTCAAATATTTGAGATTAAAAAAAGACCCACTTTTGATCCCTTGATAGTTCACATAGGTTCAATTGAACAGTTAAGTCAAATCGTTGAGTCAATTCCTATCAAAGCCCAAAAACTGATTGATCGTTTTTGGCCTGGACCATTGACCCTCATTTTGAAGAGAAAATCAGTTGTCCCCGATTTAGTGACTTCTGGGCTAGAGACGGTTGGTGTGCGAATGCCTGATCATGAATTAGCCCTTCAATTGCTTCGCTCTCTCCCCTTCCCGCTCGCCGCGCCCAGTGCCAATCCATTCGGTTATATAAGCCCAACGAATGCACAACATGTAATGGATCAATTAGGTGAATCCGTCCCCTATATTTTAGATGGCGGAGAATGCGCCGTTGGTGTGGAATCCACCATCGTGTCTTTTGAAAATGAAGTACCCTGTGTTCTTCGCTTGGGAGGATTAACAATTGAATTAATCGAGTCGGTTATTGGGCCGGTGGAAGTGAATACGATCAGTTCGAGTAATCCGCACGCTCCCGGTATGTTGCTTTCGCATTACTCCCCGCGAAAACCGATGATTGAAGGTGATGTGTCGGCTTACTTTTCCTCCGCTAACAAAGGAACCATTCAATTTCAAGGAAAAGAAAGGAGTCCAAGAAATCGAGTTCTTTCTGAAAATGGAAATTTAAATGAAGCTGCGCAAAATTTATTTAAAATCATGCGCGAACTCGATCGAGAGTCGATTGATGAAATCATTTTTGAATATGTGCCCAACGAAGGATTAGGCCAAGCAATCAACGATAGACTAAAGAGAGCTTCGAATAAATAATTGAATTTTTTCCAAACAAAAAGGGCTATCTCGGCTCAGCCGGGATAGCCCCTTTCAATTTCAATTGAATTTTATTATTCGTTCATCAAGATGAATGAACCTTCCTGCACCATTTCTTTTCGAGCATAAGTAGTACCGGTCATGATGTAGTAGTACGTACCTGCATCAGAGTCACCCGGATTCCATTCATCGGCGCTTTCATTGATTGAACCAACTTTGTAACCCCAACGGTCGTAGATGTCAATATTGAAGGTTTCCAACTCACCACGACGAATCGTAAATACATCATTCAAGCCATCGCCATTTGGGGTGATAACATCTGGAATAAGCAAAGGCAAACCAGTTAATACAATAACTTCAACAGATGCGGTTTCAGAGCAGCCGTCTAAGTTAGCGGTCAATGATGCGTTGTAAATGCCGGCTGATGTATAGAGTATTTCAAAAACATCAGTGATATCGCTTGAAGCCTCTGTTGTTCCTTCACCAAAGTTCCAGTCGAATGTGTCACCATTCGAAATACCTTGGAAAATCACATTCAAAGGAAGATCGCCAATCAATGGAACGGCATTGATGTTTACATCAATTTGGACCACTGTTACCGTTACTTGTTCTGAATCTGTACAACCATTTGCATCTGTTCCTACCACTGTATAAGTTGTGGTTACAGCTGGTGATGCAATCGGAGCGCTAGAGGTTGGGCCAAAAAGCGTTGATGTAGGCGTCCAAGAGTAGGTTGAAGCACCACTAACCGCAAGACTCACTTCGCCACCTTCACAAATTTGATAGGCTGGCGCAGCAGTGATATCAGCAGCAGGATTGAGCACAACGGTAATTTGATCTGTATTCACACAGCCTGCAGCGCTAGTACCTTCTACTGTGTAAGTAATGGTAGCACCTGGACTTACACCGATAGTGGCGGTGTTGGTAGCACCAGTAATGTAGGTTGTAGGTGTCCAGTCATACGAGTTAGCACCTGTAGCGGTAATGTTAGCAGATCCACCTGGACAAACATCAATATTGCCCCCTGCATTTACTTGTGGTAAAGCGTTCACAATAATGTTTGTTGTTTCCGTAGCTGGGCAAAGTCCTGTTAAGTTGTATGAAATAGTATTCGAACCAGAGTTAGCACTAGCAGGAGTAAATAGACCTGTATTGCTTACACCCGCGCCAGTCCAGCTGCCACCAGTGATATTCGCTACTAGTTGAACAGCAGGAGCATCAGCGCAGAAAGGACCAACTTCAGTAATATCAAGGTTATCTAATGAAATAATGTTGATCTCTTCCGTGTCAGTAGAACCGCAAGCTCCTGCGATAGTGTATGTAACTTCAATTAAACCGAACCCAGCATTAGCAGGATTAAACGAACCGAGAGATGCATTCACTATACCAGGACCTGTCCAAGTACCGCCACCTTGAGCTGCAGTAAGGAATAAAATAGGATTGGTATCGCAAACATCTCCTATAGGAGAGATGGTTGCATCAGTGCTTGCTTCCACTTGAATGGTAATAGACTCGCTAACAGGACAACCAGTGCCGATGGTGTATGAAATAACATGATCACCTGCGCCAGCAGTAGCAGGATTAAACACACCTGTCGAAGCGTTCGTAATGCCAACACCAGACCATGTACCACCAGTTTGACTAGCAGCGAGGGTAATTGCGGCATTTCCAGTACATAAAATATTGTTGACAGGCGTTACAGAAAATGAAGCCTCCGAACCTACAGTGATCACCTGAGTATCTGTACCATTGCAGGTATTCGGAACAGTGTAAGTTATCGTGTACGTATTTGCAGCCACAGATGCAGGATCGAAGGCTCCTGTGTTTGCATTAACGATACCAGTGCCTGTCCATGTTCCTCCGCCAACATTGGCAGTTAATATTTCGATTCCCGCGCTTGGGCAAAGAATACCAGGATCTGTAATAGACGCATTCACTGTATTCAATACTTGCACTTGAGTAGTGGCTGGTTGAATACAAATGTTATTCATGTCATAAGTAATAGTAAAGTTACCATCACCAGAAGTAACAGGATTAAATGTACCGTTAACCGAACTAGTGATGCCCGGGCCTATCCACGTTCCACCTGTTTGAGAAGCAGTCAAGTTAAATGCTGGAGCATTATCACATACTGGAGCAACTGGAGTAATATTCACAGCAGAAGAACTATTCACAGTAATCTGTTGGGTATCGGTGCCATTGCAGGTATTGGCCAAGGTATAGGTCACTGTCCATGTTCCAGCTCCAGCTGTAGTTGGATTAAACGTTCCATTGGCGCTGCTTGTAATTCCCGTACCTGTCCAAGTACCTCCTGTTAAAGAAGCGGTCAAGTTAAGCGCTGAACCTCCTGAGCATAGCACACCCGGATCAGAGATTACAGGCGTTGCAGTAGGCCATACGTTAATGGTGGTGTTCACCACTGTTACACAAGAACCCGATAAGGTGTATGTAACCACGTGCTGCCCTGCGCCGGCTGTAGTGGGATTAAATGTACCCGCAGATGGATTGGTAATACCTGGGCCAGCCCAAGTACCACCTGTTAAGCTGGCTGTCAAATTAAAGGGAGCGTCACCCACGCAATAGTTCGATGCAACAGTACCTATGACAGGCACTGCACTGTTGGTATAATCATACAATTCGGTATCAGAACCGGTGAAACCACAAATGCCAATTGGGAAGTTACCAGTAAGACCTAACGTAAATTGGGTATCCGCGATGGGGCCCGGGTTAACCGTGGCAGTTAAAGCGGTTGAGTTCGTAATGGTGATTGGAGGGTTGGCCGTCCAAGCGTAGGATTGCGTTAAGTTAATAGGTGGAGCAACGTTGGTTACGAGATACTTTGTTGAAGCCGTAGCAGTACATGTATTATCGAAGATAAAACCACCGTTTGGAGTGTTGTTGGCTCCTGAAACCATTTGACCAGCGGCTGATGTACCCGTGTAAGAGACTACAGTTGGAGCACCTCCAACACTAGTCCCAGAGAATGTAATTGACGCTGTTTGCAGGATACCTGTATTCTGACCCTGACAATCTAAAATCTGAATACTCCAACCTGCTTGGTTAGCCAAACAACCGTAAATACTAGACCAGTCAATATTCACAGAGCCACTAGCAGTGTTATAAGCTCCAAAGGTTCCAGTCAACGGAGTAGTCATCGAACAGATATTGAACACGTTGGTCGATTCTGTTGAGAAGCATAAACTTGTGAAGTTATCACCTTGGTTACAGTTCGATGGCGAAGGATTCAACGCCAATACAACGATGTTGTTGGTTCCACAAGCGCTAGGTGCTTGAATTTGGAAACGCAGATCGGAAACGTTCGTGTGAGTACCCGAGTAACAAACGGTGATTTCCGTGTTGGCATCGATATACAAAAACGAATTGGGGTCTGGATCTGGAGGAATATTGTAGTAAGGTGTTGCTGCACCCGCGGTGAATGTTGCCGAGAGATTGACACTGCCACAACCCGGCGCTATGGGGTTAACATTAATGTTCGGTAATGTATTCACGCGCATGATCCAACCAATGTATCTTCCCACCTCAGCGCCGGTTCCGTCCGTAATGATGGCGCGGTAAGCACCTGGGGCCAAATTGGTAATGGTTGATGTGGCCACATTGGATTCCAACGTGGTGTTTGTCCAACTGCTAGTAGTAGGACTAAACGACTGCCATTGGAAATTCCATCCGGGCGTACCTGAAGCTGGTGTTGCGGTTAATGCTCCATTTTGTCCCGCGCAATAGAAGAACATGGGATCATTCGGCCTACCGTTGGTGTACGAGGTAACACCGGTGGTTAGCGCTGTAGAGCTTGTCAACTGTGCTTTTGCACTCGAGAGCAAAGCAAAAGCAAACACAAAAAGTAGAATTCTCTTCATAAGAGTTGTCGTTCCAAAAAAAGGTTTTTTAAGATCAGGGAATCAGCCTTTCAAGTGCATTTGATGCCCATTTTAAGGTTCAAATATGCACAGGAATTCCCTATCATAAATGGCATTTAATAATCAGACGTTATGAAAGTATGAACAGTTGCCCGTTGGGAACAGTTCATTTTCACCTATTCATCATCCAAATTTAGGAATTAAGACTTTTTAATACAGTACGTTTAGCTGCTTTTTGTTTAACTTTCGCTTGATGAGTCGATATCCACACTCCGATCCTGTAGAACACATCAAAATTTGCATTGCACGCCTCGAACAAGCATGGAATAGCAAAAATGCCTATTTGTGGGCATCTGCGTTCAGCGATCCCTGCGAGTATATCGACGCCATTGGTATTCATCACAAGCAATGGCCTGCTGAGAAAAATGCTCGCCTACATGACTCCACTTGGAAAACGATTTATGAAAAGAGTCACGCTCGATTTTTTTTGGAGAACATTGAGTTACTCAGCGATCATTACGCCATGGTGATTATGAAGGCTGAAGTCCATTATCAGTATAAAGGCGAAGAAAAACACAATATGAATTCGATCAGCGCACTCCTCCAAAAACAAGGAGCGGAATGGGTCATTCGCTATTTCCAAAACACTCCATACAAGCGCATTGCTGAAAACGGAGAAGGCAGCAGTAAATAGACACGATTTCATCGCTACCTTTGCGCGCATTTTTCCCAATTCGTTGAATCTAAAGCAGCATATTTCAGCTCCGTTTTTCTCAGTTATTGGTCACGTTTCGGCCAAACTGGGTGTAAAAACCTACGCCATTGGTGGCGTTGTGAGAGACATTGTGCTCAATCGTCCCAATAAAGACATTGATTTTGTTACGGACGGCAATGGTCTCGAATTGGCGCAAGCCTGTGCAGAAGCATTGGGTGTAAAAAAGGTCACTCTTTTCAAAACCTACGGCACGGCTCACTTCAAATATGGAGAGTATGACCTTGAATTTGTTGGAGCTCGAAAAGAATCGTATCGTCATGACTCACGCAAACCGGATGTAACTCCAGGAACTTTGCAAGACGATCAAAACCGCCGAGACTTTACCATCAATGCAATGGCCATTTCATTGATGCCCGAAAATTTTGGTGAGTTGATTGACCCCTTCAACGGACTTGCCGATCTTGAAGGGAAAATCATTCGTACACCACTAGACCCTGATGTTACGTATAGTGACGATCCCTTGCGTATGATGCGAGCGGTTCGTTTTGCCACTCAACTTGGTTTTACCATTGAAAAAGATAGCTTCGATGCCCTGAAAAGAAATGCACATCGCCTTTCGATTATTAGCATGGAGCGCATAATTACCGAATTGAATAAAATAATCCTCTGCCCTATTCCTAGCCGTGGATTCAAAATTTTATTTGATACCGGACTCTTGGCGATCTTTTTTCCCGAGATGGTAAAACTGCATGGTATCGAACGCAAGCAAGGTATTGCGCACAAAGATAATTTTTACCATACGCTACAAGTGCTCGACAATTTAGCTCCGCATAGTAATAACCTTTGGTTACGCTGGTCGGCTATTTTGCATGACATTGCCAAACCTCCCACTAAGCGCTTTGAACCAGGCATTGGTTGGACCTTTCATGGCCATGAAGACCTTGGCGCTCGTATGGTCCCTAAATTATTTAATCGCCTAAAACTTCCGCTCGATCACCAAATGAAGTATGTACAAAAGCTGGTACAACTTCACTTAAGACCTATCGCGCTTACCAAAGAAGAAATTTCAGACAGCGCTATTCGTCGCTTATTGTTTGAGGCTGGCGATGACATTGAAGATTTAATGATCCTCTGCAAAGCGGACATTACATCTAAGAATGAAGCAAAGGTTCAGCGGTATTTAAAAAATTATGAGCTCGTTCAATTAAAATTAATTGAAGTAGAGAAAAAAGACCATGTTCGAAATTTTCAACCTCCTATCAGTGGTGAAATGATCATGGAAACTTTTGCCATTGCCCCTGGAAAAGAAGTGGGTATTATTAAAAATGCGATTAAAGATGCCATTCTAGACGGCATTATTCATAATGACTACGAGGAGGCACATGCCTATATGCTGAGTACTGCAGAAAAAATCGGGTTGTTTTTGCCTAAATAAAATTATTTTTTCCTTAACCATCCCAATAGGAGCGAATAATTTAAATGGTACTTTCCATCTTTATTTTCGAGCGGTATTTTTTCCCTTGAAGGAGCCATTGGTCCTGGATTTTGCTGAATGATTTCGATTTCCTTGTCCGCGACTTTAGATACAATCGCCACGTGACCATAGAAATTAAGCGGATGTCCATTAAATATAATTAAATCCCCAACTTGAGGTCGTGAAGTGCTGGGATTGGTGTACTGATTTAGGTTTCGTTTTTTATTATAGGCGCCATCTGCCAGACTTTGGTCAAAAAAATCTTTCGCGTGACCATAGCTATCGGGCATTTTGTGGTGATAAAACTCGTAATAATAACGTTTTACAAACTCCACACATTGCCAGCGTAGGCCTATGTTGTAACCATCTGGAGCAACGTTTCGATCTTTCACATGTGAAACACTCCCATTGTAATAGACCTTCACACCATTTAAACTGTCAATAGCCGTTCCTACTTCGTGTTTCGCAAACAACGTAGTCGTTTGTCGCAGACCAAGTGAAACCAAAGTAATGAGCAGTACTGCCAGTAGCAGCCACTTTTTTTTCATGAGATTCCTATTATAGAATCGGAATCTACTGAATAAATTCCAGTTTTCTTTTTTCTACTTTGGTTTTAAAGACACCAAATGCAACTATAGCTTCGTCATCAATAATCTCCATCACCCGACCCGTCTGCTTTGTTTGTTGCAGTCTAACCAGTGAACCCACCACAATTTTCTCAATACTCGCCGATTTCTTCTCCTTCACTTGTTTCTTTTGAGATATTTTGCGTTCAATGCTCTTTTGCATGCGCTCCTCCTCTATTTTGGTTTTTTCCAAAACAATGTATTTTTTGATTTCTTCGAGGAGTTCTTTGTTCTTTGATTTTAAATTGTATGACTCAATAAATTGCGCGGTTTTTTTACCGTGACTGAGATATTTATTATTTCGCTCAATGGTCTCGCTTTGTTTCTGCAGTTTTTCTTCGTAACGCAATTTCTTTTTTTCAAAATCGCTAATTGTTCCACTGGCCGTTTCCGCGGCTATTTTGGCCTGTGAAGCAAGGTCTTCAAACTTTGTTTTTTCTTCCTGTAAAGAAGCTAACATGGCGTCCATGAGCACTTTACTTTCACTAAGTTTTGATTTAGCTGCTTCAATTAATTCCCTTGGAATTCCATTGATTTCGGCCACCTCAAAAGTGAAAGAAGAGCCCGGTTGGCCTACACTGAGTTTGTAGGTTGGTTCGAGTGTTTCGGTATTAAACAACATACAACCATTCACTGCATTTCGCAGCTGCGCGGCTTTTAATTTAATGTTACCGTAGTGAGTTGTAATAACCCCGAAACTTTTTCTATTATATAACTCTTCAAAAAACACTTCAGCCAAAGCGCCACCCAAGTCAGGATCCGACCCTGTACCAAACTCATCTAAGAGAACCAAGCTTCTGCGATTTGCGACTTCCAAAAAGTGCTTCATACGCTTGAGTCGATAGCTGTAGGTGGACAACTGATTTTCGATACTTTGATTATCACCAATATCGGTAAGAACCGAATGAAAAAACGACATAGTGCTTCGTGGATCCACGGGCACTAACAAACCACTTTGCAACATAATTTGAAGCAGCCCAATGGTTTTCATCGTGATGCTTTTACCGCCGGCATTTGGTCCGCTAATCACAAGCATCCGCGAGAACTTGTCCATCTTGAGGGTTTGGGGCAAGGTCTTTTTCCCTGCTTTTTTATTGGATAAAAAAAGCAGTGGGTGAAAGGCGTTTTTCAAGTCAATGACTGGCTCATCAGACAACAGCGGTAGATGTGCATCCAACTCAGCAGCCAAGCGATTTTTAGCTTGAATAAAATCGAGCTCAGTCAATACTTTTTGATACACCTTGATCAAAGGCAAATGCACTCTGATTTCGTGAGTAAGTTGCTGAAGAATTTTTCTTATTTCGCGGCGCTCATCATCGAAGAGCGATTCCAATTCAAAGTTGAGAGGAATATTGATTTCGGGTTCAATGTAGCTGAGGGCACCTGTTTTACTTTGTCCCATAGCCATGCCGGGCACTTTTCGCTTGTGTGTGGAATAGATGGCTAGAACCCTACGATCATTGATATATGCTTCGCCTGTATCGCCCAAAAACCCTTTACCCGCATAATCCTTCAACACCTTAGCGAAGTTTTTAGCAATTTGACGACGAACATTGGCTATTTCGCCTCTTATTCGACGCAAATCTTCTGAAGCTTCATCGCGCACTTTCCATTTGGCATCAAATACTTTATCGATGGCCTTTTTGATATCTTCCGTGACTTCTATCTCACCTACCAATTCAAATAAAGTGGGTAGAGCCTCTTCCATTCCGAAAAAAGCATTTCGGATTTCGTTGCACAAAACAGTGGACTTGTGAAGTCGGGCGAAGCTTTCCTCTGGTAAAACGCTATCTTTCAGTTGCAGCATTTTGATTTCGTTTTCCAACTCTTCAAAATCGATGGCTGGAAAAGAAATGCCTTCACGTCGAATACGTGAAAATTCGTCGAGCTTGAGCAGTTCAATTTTCAACGGAGCATATTCACGGATGGGAGCAAGTTCCACCATACGTAATTGAGCCGAGGGCCCAACACAATAATCGTGGAGCATTTCCCGGAGTATATCAAACTCAAGGTCGCGAACTACATTGGAATCAAAGTACTGCATAAGCGGTGTGCAAAGCTAAGAAGCAATGGAGAACAAAAAATGTTCAATCTTTCATTAGGGAAATACGCAATCATCTGTTCATAAAGCATGGGCAAAGGTGAAATCCGATTGACGCATAACCCTGATCTTTGTTTCATGAAAAAGCGTTTGATCAAACTAATCCGAAACAAATATGTGGCTGCTATAGCTGTGTTTTTGGGCTGGATATGTTTTTTCAATGAGATCGATTTGGCCTACATCATTAGAACCCGCATAGACCTTTACCACTTGTCAAATGAAGTAGAGGACATGAAAGTAAAAACCAAAGAGACCCAGCAGTCGCTAGTGGATTTAACAACCAACAAGCAGACATTGGAGAAATTTGCTCGAGAAACCTACTACATGAAAAAGGCCAATGAAGATGTTTATGTCTTCAAAGAAAGAGCGGAAGATTAAAAGCCTATACTTTCTCGCACTTCTGAGATGAAGTGGGTCAAAAATTCTGGGTTAAGAAAAATCACGAATAAAATTCCGAAAAGAGCTCCCCAAATGTGCGCGTCATGCGCAATATTGCTCGAGCGTTGTGTTCTGCTCAAGTAATGTTCTAGCCCCAAGAAAATCAGTGCTCCTACCCATGCTGGCATAGGGATAAACATAAAGAAACTGACTTGAAAATTGGGGAACATGATCATAAATGCCATCATGATGGCGCTCACCGCACCCGAGGCGCCTACAGCGTTGTAACCGAAATTATTTCCATGTTTCAAAATGGACGGAATAGTAGCCGCTATGCCTCCTAAAACATAGAGTAATAAAAATAAAGCCTCGCCTGTTTTTTCTCCCCAATAGTAATAGCCTGGAAAGAAGGAAAGAAACAAGCCCTCATTCGTAAACACCGATTCCATAAAGGTGCCGAAGGAATAAAAGGTAAACATATTGAATAACAAATGTGTCCAATCAGCATGGATGAGCACATGCGAAATCACTCGGTAGTATTCTTTACGATGACGAACACTATATGGATTGAGCAACAGTTTATCAAATAGCCATGACTTTTCAAAAGCCTGCCACGACACTAAAACAGTAACTCCAATGATGATCCAAGCAATTGAAATACCTATCATAACAAAAGGATTAACTAGAATGGTCAGCTATAATGAGCCATTTACCATCCATTTTTTTCCAAAGTAAACTATAATGACCGGATAAAGTATCTGCGGTACGGAAAAGTTCCCACTTTCCGAGTACATAAACACTCGATTGATTGATGATATCGAAGGATAAATTAGTGAAGTTCAGCGTGCCCATTGCTTGACGATCGGGGTAGTTTTTTTTATAATTGTCCAGGGTATTTTGCCACCCCAACGTGATTCCTCGTTTGCCAATAAATTGAAGAGAGTCACTGTGCCAATAGGGCTCCATAAAACCTTCGAGATCTCCTTCGTTCCATGCTTTTTGTTGTTCCTGCATACGATTATCAATGGCCGAAACAATAACGGATCGATCCAAATCTTTATGCGTTTGACAGGCTATCAAACCGGCGCAAAGAGCAATAATGAATAAGAAAGACTTCATGGATTACACGTTGAAACGGAAGTGCATTACATCGCCATCTTGCACGATATACTCCTTCCCTTCTACGCCCATTTTACCAGCTTCTTTCACTGCTGCTTCCGATTTGTAATGGATAAAATCAGCAAACTTGATTACTTCAGCGCGGATAAAACCTTTTTCGAAATCGGTGTGAATAACGCCTGCAGCTTGTGGCGCTGTATCTCCTTTGTGGATGGTCCAAGCGCGCACTTCTTTTACGCCAGCAGTAAAGTATGTTTGGAGATTGAGCAAGCGATAAGCCGCTTTAATCAACTTAGAAACGCCTGGTTCATCGAGTCCCAAATCTTGCAAGAACATTTGGCGTTCTTCATACGTTTCGAGAGATGAAATATCTGCTTCAATAGCTGCGCCTAATACCAAAACTTCGGCGTTTTCATCGGCTACTGCTTTTTTTACCTTTTCTACGTGCGCATTTCCAGTCACTACCGAACCCTCTTCCACATTGCACAAATACAAAACAGGTTTAGTGGTAATGAGCTGAAGTTCTTGCATAAAAGATTCTTCCGTTTCATTGGTGGTGACAATGGTACGAGCGCTTTTTCCTTGTTCTAGCGTTTCCTTCAAACGAGTAAGAAGGTCAAATTGAACCTTAGCGTCTTTATCACCCGCTTTTGCAGCACGCTGCACTTTTGCGATGCGTGCCTCCACTGATTCGAGGTCTTTCAATTGCAGTTCTATATCGATGATTTCTTTATCACGAACAGGATCAACCGAACCATCAACGTGAACCACGTTTGGATCATCGAAACAACGGAGAACGTGAATGATGGCGTCTGTTTCACGGATATTGGCGAGGAATTTATTTCCCAAGCCTTCACCTTTGCTAGCACCTTTTACAAGACCCGCGATATCTACGATTTCGATGGTAGTAGGCACTACGCGCTCGGGTGTAATGAGCTCTGCCAATTGATTCAATCGTTCATCTGGGACCGTAATCGTTCCTACGTTTGGTTCAATTGTACAAAAAGGGAAGTTTGCTGCTTGTGCTTTAGCGTTTGACAAACAGTTGAAAAGGGTTGATTTTCCTACGTTAGGTAACCCAACAATACCACATTTAAGAGCCATAATTCAATTTTCAGGGCCGCGAAGATACGCATTAGCGCTTAGTGATCCTCACCTTCGTGTTCCTGATCGTTGTGTTCAGATGTAGAATTTGTTGCGGTTTGAGGGCTGTGACGAATGAGCCCACCGTGATATCCAGCATGTACGCTTGCCAAAGTACCTGCAAGTGCTAGTAGAAGAGCAAGGCGATTAACCGCTGAGCGCCATTTATTTTTCCTTTTATTCAGCACCAAAGCTATGATAGATAAAATGGTTACGGCCAGAATAATGAAATAGGCCAGTTCACCCGCTTCTTCATGCTCGTGAATGAGGTCATGCGAAATACCTGGAAGATGCTCCACTGCTTCTTCGGCTTCCTCACCGGTGAAAAAAGTCACCACACCACCCACTCCTGATATCACGAGTACGGCATAGGCTGCCATGGTTATGTCCTCGCTTTTTTTCAAAAGAGCCCAAGCTAATAATAGGAAGCCAAAAGCGAAACCAATGATAGGAAGGTGATTGGTGAGTAAGTGCAGATGAGAAAGTGTCATGTGATGAATTTTGAGTAAAAATAAGGAATAGTTGATCGATGTGTTGGATTTGTGACGAATGTTAGGTTTTAAAAAAAGTGCACTGACAATGACTATCCGTATTCCATTATTAACCCCTTGTGCGTAAGTATTCTCGAATCTGAACAACCATTCCACTACTTTTAGAGTCAATACGAAGTGTAATACCTTAACCAAATGAAAACTACTCCACTACTCGCTTTTCTATTGAGCGTATTGCTAGGTCATATTACCCATGCCCAATGCGATATCAATGTCTTTACCAACAATAACGGTTCGCCCTGCAGTTCTGCTACGGGCAACGGACTTGTGTTTGTGATCACCTCCCCTTGTGCAGCAACCTCTTACATTGCTACTTGGACCACCAACGAAGGTAATTCGGGTCAGCAGTTTTTCACCACCCCACAATACACGTTATTGATTCCACCCGGCATGTATAGCAATGTTTGTGTAAATGTAGAAGGATATAACAGCTTAAATGAGGTAGTAGCCTCCGGGAGTTTTTGCCAAGACCTCATTCCAGGCCTTTCACCTGTGATCAGCATGGGTGAAATCATCCCTGCTCCTACTTGTTCGGAAATTGGAGGTTGCGCAACCGTAGTAGTAACAGGTGGAACGCCCCCTTACAATTACTATTTCGGCACCACCGGCACAGTCAATGGCAACTCCTCTACCGCCTGCAATCTTGCTCCAGGCAACTACTACGTTTATGTTTACGATGCAAATGGTTGCGGAACTAATCTTCAATTTGAGATGCCCGTTACAGAAACAACTGGACTCAACGGATTTTCGTTTGTGGACAATAACAATGACGGAATTTACCAATCCGTTTATCCGAATGCTGAGTTACCTCTTGCCAATCAACCTATTCTGATCGTTGAAACAGGCGAAACAGTCTATACGAATGACAATGGCTACTTCCATATACCTGATATGGCTGATGGTACCTACACGCTCGACTTTCAAGGAGATCCCGCTGCTTGGATTGACCCTCAAAACGTCTCAGTAACCGTGCCCGGATGTGCCAATATTGGCGTTCAATCTGCCATTCCTGTGTATAACTATTATCACGGTTTTTCGGCATCCTCCATTCTTCAATGTGTAAATGGGGCTTATGCGAATTATTATGTGGTGAATAGTGGTAATCGACCACTCGATATTAGCATTCAAATGACTTTTGATCCTAGTTTGACTTTGAGCGAACTGGCGTGGGGTACCAATCCAACCACATTTGAATCTGGCTTGGCCACATGGGTAATGGACAACCAACAACCAGGTACATCTGTTAGCTACAGCACTCACATCAACGGACCTGGAGCAGCCTTGGTAGGAACACCTTATGTGTTTAGTTATAGCGTTACTATTTCTGATGAAAATGGCAACATTTTATTTACAGAAGAATTTGATCAAACACGTGTTACCTCCTGCGCTTATGACCCTAATGATAAATTAGGACTTCCTGCGGGCATGGGCGAAAACCACTACATATTGGCGGGTACAGTGATCGATTACCGCGTCCGCTTTCAAAACACGGGCAATATGGCTGCCGCACAAGTTGAAATCCTCGATCAGTTAGACCTCAGCAAACTAGACATTGAGACACTTGAAGTATTGAATGCTTCACACAGCATGACTACACACCTTGAAGAAAATGGGCTTATTCATTTCTTGTTTGAAAACATCAACTTGCCAGATTCCGCCTCCAATGAGCCTGCTAGTCATGGAGAAGTAAACTTTAGAATCAGAACGCGCAGTGATCTTCAAATGGGCGACGTAGTAGCGAATACTGCAGAAATTTATTTTGATGAAAACCCAGCCATCATTACCAATACAGACATACATACCATCTTTGACTGTAATGTAATGCCGGTTATTACATCAGAATACAATGGATGTATTGATAGCTTCTTTTATTTAGCCATCGAATCCGAATATGTCCAAAACTACGATTGGAGTTTAGATGGAACACAAGTGAGTAACGAAGCATCCTATTCAGGTGTGCTTACAGAAGTTGGCGAGCATATACTCACCGTAAATACTAGCAACGAACTTTGTAACTCGAGCAGCACCGCCGTTATTACTGTTCATGATATACCTACCGTGACCGTAACCATGGTTGACGGCATCTTACAAGGCTCAGCCACGGGCATTTATGAGTGGTATTATAACAATGTTCTTATCGAAGGAGCCACTGAATCCACCATCAATCCGATTGGTGAAGGCTACTACGTAGCGGCCATTGTGAATGAATTTGGTTGTGTGGGAGTATCAGATGCGTTCTTTGTGGTAGGCATTGGCGAAAATGCAAACACCAATGTTCAGCTTTACCCCAACCCAATGACGGACTTTGCAACGCTCGATCTTGGAGCAAATAGCTATCAAGTGCGTTTGATGAACTCACTCGGGCAAGTATTGGCGCAATGGAATAATCAGAAAGGAAAAATGACCCTTCAAAAAGGTCAGCTTTCTGCGGGTACTTACATTATTCAACTAATGGATAGCCGCGGGCATATTAGCCATTTGCCCTTGCAAGTGAAATAAGCTTTCTCCAACTAACTCTATAAAAAAAGGTTCTGAACCCAGTGTTCAGAACCTTTTTTATTTTGTCTTGCGTCTCCACCCCCGACCTTCGCTGGCGCTTCAGTCTTATTTGCGTCTCCACCCCCGACCTTCGCTGGCGCTTCAGTCGGGGTAATAT